>PITV01000009.1 GCA_017577285.1 Clostridiales bacterium | reverse complement strand
GTCCCTGAGGGGCGGAGAAGTAGACCTGTATGACTTCTTTTCCGGCTGTGTCGCCTGTATTGGTCACACTGACGGAGATACAGATCTCACCGTTTTTTTCTGCGGCAGAGAGCAGTGTCCAGTTGAATGATGTATAGGAAAGACCGAAACCGAAGGGGTAGTTGACAAGCTCTTTTTTTCCGGGGATGGTTTCGAAATACCGGTATCCGACATAGATGTCCTCGGTGTATTCCACATAATCATCTGAAGTATGGAATCCGGCTGTTCCTGGGTAATCAGTGAGATCTCTCGCAAAGGTATCACTTAATTTGCCGCAGGGGGATTTGATGCCGCACAGCAGTTCGGCGGCGGCGAGACCGCCTTCCATGCCGCCCTGCCAGGCGATCAGAACAGCCTGAACGCGGGGATCATTGCGGAACCATTCTGTATCCACCATGCCGCCCACATTCAGCACGACGGCGACTCGCGGGAAAGAGGAGAGGACTTTCTGCACCATTGCGTTTTCAGCATCGGACAGGTAAAAATCGCCGCGTTCAAACAGTTTTCCGCTTTCGACCGCCAGACCGCGATCCTCCGGTATCCTTTGTCCGGGAACAGAGCGGTCCCAGCCCTCGCCTGAAAAACGGCTGATTGTGATAACGGCTGTATCTGTGAAACTGCGGGCGGAACGAATCAGTTCATCAGGAAGACCGGGTTCTGCAATAAGTCCGGGCTGAGCTCCTTCCGCGTATTTGCTGTGTACATATTTCTTGTAGTAATCCGTGGTGCCCGGTTCGATAATGATTTCATTTCCAAGCCGTGAGAAACCGTCAAACAGATTTGTGACATACGATACGGTCACATCTCCGCTTCCGCCGCCGCCCTTTACATAATCAAAGGTCCCTTTCCCGAAAAGCGCGATCCTGCTGCCCCTGGCAAACGGGAGCAGTTGGTTTTCGTTTTTCAGAAGGACCATGCCCTCTTCAGCGGCATTCTTTGAAAGAAGGATGTGCTCTTTGCTCGCGGTTGCACGCACACCGTTTTCCCCGAGGGGAGTACCTGGCTGGAAAAGAATTCGTGCCCATTTTTTCATGGCTTTTTCCTCCGTAGTATTGATATATAGGTGGATGATATATGCAGATGTCCTTTTTTATTCAGGCATAAAGGAAACGGTGCCGGCGGATCATTTCAGCCAGTCTCCGGGAATCGATTCGGCCATGTGCTCCGCTCCTGCGAGGGAGGGATGAAGCCCGTCATCCCGGTCATATATCGAAAGAACACATTTTTTATCTGCGGGGTCAGCAATCGCTTCAGAAAAATCCGCACAGCCGTCCGCCTCTGTATTGTTTCTGATCCATTCATTGACCTGCCGGCGGATCTGCTCCTTTTCATCCGTGTATGTACACCAGTTGCCGAAGGGCGTGATCGTTCCGAATCTTATTTTCAGACCGTGTTCTCTGGCGATCCTTATATACACCCTCAGGCCGTTTATCAGTTCTGACGCGGTCGGAAGATCTGAAAGTGAACGGAAAGGACGACCCTCCTGCGGATGGATCAGATCATTGATGCCGTGGAGCACGATGACCTCGCTGATCCCCTCTGTCAGCTCCAGATCACGCTGAAAACGGTCGATCCCGCGCCGTCCGTAGTGGACACTTTCCAGACAGGTATATTCCCTTAATACGCGGCTTCCCCCGATGGCCCGGCGAACGACCGTGATGTGTCCGATACTGTCCCGCAGCATGCGCTTTGTCAGATACTCGGGCCAGGATTGCTGTGTGATGGAGTCACCGAATGCCATGATGGCTCTGTTTTCGGGGCTTGCCAGTACATCAATCGTATTCAGAAAGTAGAAAGTTGTGGTCGGTTTGCTGACTTCCACCGGCAGGCTTATTTTGTCGGAGTATCTTCCTCTGGCGAAATACCCGATGGAGAGCGGGCCTGACGTGGCCACACCGGACCCCATTCCGGTATATTCTTTCAGGTAGAAACTGACGGAGAACTGTTCTCCCCGGCTGACACAGAAATCCAGTTCATCGCTTTTTCTGATCTCACCCGGTTCAAGATGCAGTTCACGCTTTCCGTCAAAGGAAACATTGCGGATGGTGTCCTTGCATACATCCCTGTTGAAACGGGGCTCTGTTTTCGCGACTGTAACGGTGCTGATGACCGCGTCTTCATACCCTTCGAAATTCGAGAAAGTGAGCCGGATCTTTTCTCCGTCTATGGTTGGAGTGATCACATAGCGCAGGGTAAGATCCTTCGCGTAGCGTTCCGGGTTTTCCACCGGTCTGGACAATGCGTTTCCCCAGACGGATACCCACTTTTTTTCCATGATGAGTTCTCCTTCGGATAGTATAGTATGCCGGAATGCGGCTGTTATATCAGTTCTGCAGGGACATCCGGTACTGCAGCGGGGTGACATCGGTCTCGGCCTTGAAAACACGGATGAAGTAACTGGAGGATGAGAACCCGCACTGCGTCGCTATATCCTGGATGCTGTCCTGTGAAAAGCCCAGCAGCTGCTTGGCCTGTTCCAGACGGACATGCGTCAGGTAGCGCTTGAAATTCATCTTTGTCTGATCACGGATCAGTTTTGTGATCGTGTATTCCGACAGATTGAAGCAGTCGATGATATCCGTGATGCCGAACATCTCGTTGCTCAGGTTGTCGTTGATGAACTGGATAATGGACTTTCCGTATTCCTGCTCGGCAGTCGTCTCGGTCGCGGGACCGTTTTTGATCATTTCATTCAGTTCGCTCAGGAAACGGGTGCGGGCGGCATTGATCTCTTCTTCCGTCATGCATCTCAGATAATCGGAAAGATCGACCGGATAACCGTACTGATGAAGGATGTCGCCGAGCTGCTCGATTATTTTGCAGTAGCTGTGCCAGTAATACAGGAATGAGGGCGCGATATTATCCAGCGTCTTGAACATGCGGGCGACTGTTTCAGCGCAGGACGCGTCGTTCGCGATGATCTGCGCGCGGAAGAGTTCCAAATCATCCGGACAGGATACGCTGTCCGCGTCCTGACTGTCTGTACCGGGTTCAGCGTTTTTGTTCATGCTCAACAGCGCATCCAGGAAGGAACGGTGCAGGTACTTCGTATCTGAACAGACGCTTCCCACCGCCAGTTCGATCTCGTTTCCGAAATGATCCGCGAACCATTTCCGGAATTCTTCATCCATATTGTCCATATCCGCGGAACCCACGATCATCACCAGCTGTCCGGAACGGAACTGCTCGTACGGCAGGATATGACCGGATGAATTCAGAACACGGATCGCTTCATTGATATCAGGAAAGAGTGAAAGAGGGTAGATGGCAACAAAATGATACGGATCATTGTCATTCGGGTAGTCTATCTGTTCATCGGGTATGCCCAGCAGGAGCATTTCTATGCTGTGAAGCCTGATCTGCTCTTTTTCGCTGTCGAGTTCTGTCCGCAGTTCATTTTCCAGCATTTCTTTGCGCGCGATATATTTCTGAATGCTTGATATCTCATCTGAGTTTCTGTCGCCGGTCTTGTTTACGATCTGATTCAGCGGTTTGTAGGTGAACAGAATGAAAAGCGCGATCATTCCGGCACAAAGGACGACAGAGATTATTCCGAAACGGGTCACCGCTTTTGAATATCCGGAGAACAGCCCGGAGTATGTTTTTTCGGGTATTCTGAGGGTGACAGAGAAACCATCGGGATCATCATAGCTGAAGCAGTGAGCGTTCGTGTCGGAGCTGGCGGCGTAAATACATGTTCCTTTGTATGATATGCTGTCGATCTCATACAGGCTGCCAAGGATGCCGTGGAATGCTTTTTCAATGCTTTCCTGATTGATCAGGAATATAGCTGCACGCCGGTTTTGCGAGCTTGCGTGAATATAGACAGGGGTGATATAGACCGTCTTGTGAGATGACAGTAAAGCCGGAGATGTGTAGAACCCGCCCTCTGAACAGGAATCGATCTCATTGATCAGGCCGGTCTGATCAAGCTCCGGAAAATACAGGCGGCAGTATACGGCAGCGGGAGTCATACCGTAATTATCGCTGAATGCCCGTTTTTCTGAATAGCTTGCGTAAAGAAATTTGTTGCTTGCATGGTAGTAGATGCTGATATGAGCGAGCAAAGGCATGCTGACAGCGTAACTGTTCAGCATATCGATAGCGGAGGCAGTGCTTGATCTGACATTTTTATCGGCTGTGAAATATGCGGTGATGACAGATTCATAAGTATAGGGGGTTTCGATGCATGTGCGGCCGATCTCTTCAAAAAGCGCCACATTATCCGTCAGCGTTTCGTTGATGGACCGGGCGATGGCCTGCGTATTATCTTCCATTGTTTTCTGCAGCTGGCTGTAACTTCTGTCGGAGATGATCAGGGTGGACAGAACGGAAGTGAGGCACAGCAGCAAAAGGCCGATGGAGATCAGCCGGATCAGAAAACGGTGTCTGATGAAGAAACCGGTGGGGCCTGATTTTGTATTATCTGATATATTCATTACGGACCTCCTTTCAGAGCCTGAAATATTCATTGCATGATTATATTATAGGAAAAAAGAGCACAAAATCAATATCACTTTTGGGTGACGGTCATCCGCTGTACCCCGAAATGTACTATTTTCGCGATTTGTTTTTATTTCGTTTTTTTATGATTGACGGAAATCGGGCAGGCAAATAAACTGGGTCACGTAAAGGACAGCGGCCGCTGAGCCGCTTGCGCAGGCCGGACAGACAGACCGGCACAAAATATGCAGAAGGAGGATATTCTGTGAAAGCAAAGACGAAACTGCCCGTCAGGAAAGTTCCGCTGAGGATCAGGATGTGGAACGCACGCTATCTTTATCTTCTTCTGCTGGTTCCCATGGCATGGTATGTGATCTTCCATTATATCCCGATGGCCGGTATCGGAATGGCATTTGAAAACTACCGTTTCAATAAAGGCCTGTTTGAAAGCCCCTGGGTCGGTTTCAAGCATTTCGAGCGTCTGTTCAATACGCCCCAGTTCCTGACAGCGCTGAAGAACACACTGGTCATCAGCCTCACACGCCTTATCGTGGAATTCCCCGTTCCCATGTTCCTGGCGGTCATGCTGACGGAAATGCGCTTCACCCGCACGGCGAAGATCTATCAGACGGTACTGACTCTGCCTCACTTCCTTACCTGGATCGTTCTGGCTGCCATTTTCAGCAACCTTCTCAACAGCGATGGGGTCATCAATACGTTGATCATGAATCTGGGCGGAAAGCGTGTCAAGTTCTTTACGGACGGCGGGCTGTACAGAGCGTTTCTGTATCTTTCCTCTATCTGGAAGGGTGCGGGCTGGAGCGCCATCATGTATATGGCTGTCATTACCGGCATCGACCCGGCTCTGTACGAAGCGGCGACACTTGACGGGGCTTCCCGTACGCAGCGTATCCGCTATGTGACCCTGCCGCATCTGAAAGAGATCTTTGTGGTCATGCTGGTGCTGAAGATCGGCAGCTTCATGAACGGCAACTTCGAACAGATATTTACCACATACAATCCGTCTGTGTACAATGTGGCGGATACGATCGATACCTATGTGTACCGCATCACATTCCAGAGTACCCCCAATTATTCATTCTCCACTGCCGTTGGCCTGTTCAAGTCGGTCGTCAACTTCATCCTGCTGATCGGATCTGACTGGCTGGCCAAGAAGATCAGCGGTTCGGGACTGTTTGGAGGTGGCGCGCAGTGAAAAAGAAAGAGATGAAGATAAAGGAACACCAGAGAATCGAAAAGATGGATATCTTTCTTCTCATCATCCTTTCCATCTGGTGCCTGATCATTATTTTCCCGTTCTATGAAGCGGTCATGGCGTCATTTGTAAACGGAACGGCATTTGCGAAGAATCCGCTGATCCTCATTCCGGATAAAGTGATCTTTGATAACTACAAGGTCATCTTCGATTTTACAAACCTGCTTTCCGGCTACAAGAACACTTTGATCGTAGTGCTGCTCGGTGTCCCGATACAGCTGCTTATGACAGTGGCGACCGGATACGCTTTTTCTCAGGATTTTCCCGGCAAGAAGTGGCTGTTCAAAGTTGTGATCTTTACCATGTTCTTTGGCGGCGGCGTTATTCCGAAGTACATTCTGATGCGCAACCTGGGCATCATGAATACCTACTGGCCGACCATCCTGATCGATGCGGTCTCGACCTATTACATGATCATTATCAAGGGCTCCTTTGAATCCATGCCCCCCGCCCTGAAGGAAGCGGCTGTGATCGATGGCGCTACCGATATCAAGGTACTGTTCAAGATCTATCTTCCCCTGCAGCTGCCCATGCTGGCCACTTTCACTCTGTTCTTCACAGTCGGTCTCTGGAATAGCTGGTACTGGCCGATGATCACCATGAGCGAACCCAAACTGCAGGTGCTGCCTGTCATCCTGCGCCAGGTATGCAATACAGCGCAGAATGTATCCGAATACGGTGATGCGTCCATAACCGAATCCTTTGGCACCGGTATCAAGATGGCCGCGACCGTGCTGACCATGCTGCCCATCATGTGCTTCTATCCCTTCCTTCAGAAGTACTTTGTCAAGGGTGTTATGGTCGGATCTATCAAAATGTAAGTATGTTCAGCTTTGATCAAAGCTTGAATATAGAATTCAGAAAGGATTGGTGAACACTATGACAAGGAAACTCATCGCTCTTCTCCTTACCCTCGTAATGCTCTGCTCTGTCTGCGCTTTCGCTTCTGCGGAAGGCGAGTATGCCGAGCATATGGAAATCAGCATCGGAACCGCGTCCGCGCTGTCTGATGACGCGTGGGCCAGCAACTACTTCAACAAGATGATCCAGGAAAAGTTCAATGTAACTTTCGTTCCTTATTCCTCCGCTGCCGGTTTTGATGAGGTAACCAACCTGTGGATCTCCACCGGTGATATGCCTGAATGGATCACCGCCGGTGTCGACCTGGAAGGCATGATGAGCTTTGCCGAGCAGGGCATGCTGGCCGGTCTGCCTCAGGGCTGGGAAGAAAGGTATCCCGCTCTGGCCAAGGAAGTAAAGGCCACCGGACTGGAAGCCTACTGCACTGATGAAGACGGAACCTGGTATATCCTGCCCCGTGTCGTCTTCTCTCCCAACTTCCCCCTGTCCTTCGCGGATCATGCCACTGATCACGTGACCCAGTATTACCGCACTGACTGGGTGGAAGAAAAGATCCCCGAGATGATCACCCTTGAGGAACTCAAGCCCATCGTTGAAAAGGTCATTGCCGACAAGGCTGCCGCCGGTGAAAAGATCTACGGCGTGTCCACCACCACCGATAAGCTGCTCGCGATGTTCGTCGGCAGCAAGATCCCTTACTTCAAGCAGATCATCCCCGTGAACGGTGAATATGTTCTGGCTGCCGCCCAGCCCGGTGTTGTGGAAGGCATCAGGGATTTCAAAATCTGGTATCAGGAAGGACTTATCGATCCTGACTTCTTCAGCCGTCACACTGCTGATACCCGCAATATCTTCTTCGTCGGCGGAAGCTTCATGACCATCAATGATGGTGCTCCTGCCCATGCCAACGTGCTTGGTACCGGCCTGATGGATGCCAACCCCGAAATGACCGAAGCTCCCGCGATGGATGTTTTCAACATCCTTGCCCCCAACGGCAGCGACTACTTCGCCAAGTGGAGCTCAACCTTCTGGCGTACCCTGGTCTTCAGCCCCGAACTGGAGAACGAACCTGAAAAGTTCGAGCGCATCCTTGCGATCATTGACTATCTTGCTCAGCCCGAGTGCGTTGTTCAGCTTCGTCTTGGCGAACAGGGCGTCAACTGGGACTATGACGAGAACGGCAGACCTTATGTGATCTCCGCTTATGAGTACAATGACGGCACCGGCGCCAACATGCTGTACCATCTGAGCCCCTCTTCTCAGGACGCTTACGGCTACGGCTTCAATCCCTCCATCCCCGGTTGGGCTGTGGATATGTCTGTCGGTCAGATGGCTGCCAAGGGCGAGTATCTGTCTGCTGACAAGATGCCCACCAGCGCTGAGTATTCTGTTTATGACCGCTGGACCGGTGACAACAAGGTCGCCTTCAAGCAGATCGGCTGGGATGACGAGATCGTTCGCATCGTTCTGGATGACAGCATCTCCGTGGATGAAGTCGAAGCCGAATGGAACAACTTCATCGAGGCGAACAAGGGACTGTGGCAGCCCCTGCTGGACGAAATGAACGCCTCCAGATAAGCCTGACGAACCGACTCTGTATTTAATGCATCTGCATTGGACAGGGCTGCGCTGCAAGCAGCGCAGCCCTGCCGTTTGCATTATGAAATTCCCGGAACAGGAGAGAATGACAATGTATAACTATGGTGATAAACTGACGAGCCAGATCGTGAAACAGATGGCGAAGGAATACGGTGCGGATCTGTGCGGAATCGCGTCTATGGACAGGTATGAGGGAGCACCCAAACAGAATGATCCGCGCTATATCTTCCCGGCCGCCAAGTCTATGATCGTTCTGGGGTACCGTGTACACAGAGGAACGTTCCGCGGAATCGAAGAAGGAACGCATTTTATCGATTATGCATCTATGGGATATGCCGCCATCAATCAGGTGGAAGGCCCTATGACGCTTTGGAAAATGGCGTCTGACATTGAAGATATGGGCTGGGAAGCAGTGCCGATCATGAACATCAACGGCGGTGAAGCTGTAAATCCCGTGACCGGAAAATTCCGTGAAAACTGGAGCGTTCCGGTGGAGGAAGGCAAGCCTTACCCCGATGTGCTCATCCATTACCGCTTTGCCGCATATCTGGCCGGACTGGGCGAGATCGGCTGGAGCGGAGTTTTCCTGACCCCGGAATTCGGCCCCAGAGTGCGCTTTAATCTGATCCTGACAGATGCCGAACTGGAGCCCGATCCCATTATGCCCCAGGGTACGCTGTGCAATCGCTGCAAGCAGTGCGTAAGGCATTGCAACGGCGCATTGTCCGATACGGAGACCGTGAAGGTCGTTCTTGGAGGACATACAGTGGAGTACGCGAAACTGGACCCGCTCAAGTGCGAGTATGGTCTCAAATACGGATGCGATGATACCGCATGCCCGTTTGAGGTCGAGTATCCTCATGTGTACGGATACGGACGCGCTGTTGAAGGCGGACGCGGCTGTATGAGGGCCTGTATGGTATCCCTTGAGCAGCGCGGCGTGCTGAAGAACAAGTTCCACAACAAGTTCAGGACAAAACCCGAGTGGAAGGTGCATCTGGACGAGGAGCATCCCTATCCCGAATATATCAAGAAGGAATATATCGAGCAGGGAAGAACGGAAGACGCGCAGGCTTATATCGAGTACAACGAGAACGAGAACTACGGAACGAAGGGGCGCGAGAACAAAGTCGTTGCCCAGCAGACAGACTGATATGAAATTTGCTGTCGGATATTATCGAAATGATGAGATGGAGCGTCCGTTCCTGTATACTCTGGAAACGCTGGGCAGCCGGATCGCGGAAATGTATTTTCCGTGGCCCGGCGTTGCCAGCGGCAGAACGGCGGTATGGTCTGTAGAGGATATTGAAAACCTTGCAGACTCTCTTGTTTATGCCAGGGAAAACGGAATCGGGCTGGATCTTCTGTTCAATGCGAACTGCTATGGTGATAATGCCATATCAAAAGCGCTTGAGAGTACAGTGATCCGCACGGTACAGGATATTTCCGCTCAGGCGGGAGGACCGGATACGATCACGACCACATCACCTGCCGTGGCGCATATCGTGAAAACGCATTACCCGCGCATCAGGGTGCGGGCGTCTATCAATATGCAGATCCGCAATCCGGAAAGCTGCCTGCCGCTGTTTGACCTTTTTGACGAGCTTATCTCCCCAAAGAATGCAACTATTCGCCGGAATCGATCAGCCGCTGGAAAGAAACGCTGGCGGATCATCCTCTTTATATGCTGGCCAACAGCGGCTGTATGCCGTACTGCCCCGGCCAGATATTCCATGACAACATGGTGGCACACGAAGCGGGTATCGCGGAGAAGCAGAACATGACCGGATGGGTGCCTTATGTTTGCTGGAACTGGTACAAAAAACATCCGGAAAAGATCGCCGGAGGCACATGGGTGAGGCCCGAAGATATCGGGGCTTATGAAAAATGGTTCCCTGTAGTCAAGCTGGCAACGAGGATCAATCAGCATCCGTTCCGTGTGGTCAGCGCGTATGTGCAGGGGAGCTTTCACGGAAATATCCTCAATCTGATGGAACCGGATCATTCCTCTGTCCTGCAGGGGGCCTGGCTGGATAATACCGCCTTCCCCTCCGGCTGGCTGCAGAGCCGCTGGGAGGGTGCCTGTACGGCGGAAAGCACATTTGAAAAGGTTTATCTGAAACTGTGAGCGGCTTTTGGAGGCGTGTGAATGAAGCATCTGACACAGCCTCCTGTTTCATTGCCGGGCAGGCATGCTCTCATGTATGAAACAGATCACATAAGGAAGGTGCGCACGACTGAACCTCAGCTGTGCAAAAGTGACTATGGATCATGGATATCCTGTAGAAGTAACAGGCTTTCAGGGTGAAGATTTCAAACGCCTGGCGGAATACGGTGAATGGAGCGTGGCTTTTCTGCGGCATGCAGAGCGCTTTTCAAGCCTGACATATTTCGAAAGGCATCTTCTGACGGACGAGGTGTTTGTGCTGCTGAACGGGAGCGCGGTGCTGTTCATCCGCACAGATGAGGGTATACAGAAGATCTGTATGGAAAAAGAGAAAGTCTATAATGTGCGCTGCGGTGTATGGCATCAGATCAATGTATCAGAGGATGCCACTGTGCTCGTTGTCGAGAACCGGAACACCGCGAAAGAGAATACGGAAAAAGACCCGGTGATATGATGCAGTGCGGACAGAAACAGTCTGCTTTACATGCATTGCCGGTAAGTATACAGGTTCGCAAAACAATGCTCTGGAGGTTGAAGCATGAGACAGTATTATGCATACACAGATGACGGCAGACGTCTTGCATTTGAATCCCGCAGGGAGGGAAAACATGTTTTCCTGACATTGAAAAAGGAACTTTTCTCCGATGCCGGTACGGTGTCTCTTCTTCCGGAACTCTCCCGGGCACAAGCGGGGGAAGAAGGCTATTATATCATGCCGCGGAATATTGAAATGCAGGGTGATTTTCAGGTGTTTTTCACGCCGCGTGAAGATAACGTGACAGAATACAGTCATCCGGTCCTAAGCCTGTACGGCATTAAAAAGCCCGGCTTTTGCTGCCTGGTACGGGTAGAAAGAAACTACAAGTTCCGTTACAGGATCGTGCTGAAAGACGGTGTCTACACTGCCTCGCCTGTTGCTGACTTTACGAAACCCGCAGCCGATCCGCCCTATGATGATATCCGTATAGAACTGATCGAACTGCCGCAGGATGCCGGGTATGCCGAAATGGCGCGTGCCGAACGCGAAACGCGGCTGGAACGCGGTGAGATATCGACTTTGCGGAAGAAGGCGGAGCGTCCTGTCGTGGCGGATGCCGTTAGAGGCCCGATGATCCGTATCCGCATGGGGTGGAAGCAGAGCCCTTCTCCTGTCCTTCATCAGACGGTCGATAACGAGCCGCCTATGAAGGTCGCGTGCACATTTGCCCGCGTGCGGGATATCGCGGATGAATTGAAAAAACAGGGTGTAGAACACGCGGAACTGCAGCTGGTCGGCTGGAACAGAAGCGGACATGACGGACGCTTTCCGCAGCTGTTCCCTGTGGATGAACGCCTCGGCGGCGAGGAAGAACTGAGGAAGACCATTCAGTATGTAAAGCAGCTGGGATACCGCATATCCACCCATACGAACTGGATCGACTGCGTTGAGATCGCCGATACATTCACCTGGGATGATGTGGCTCAGGACAGGAACGGACAATATCTGCAGATCGGTCACTATTCCGGCGGTTACGCTTATCATGTATGCCTGGAAAAGCAGTTGAAAAATGCCCTGCGTGAGGAGCCGAGAGTGGCCGCGATGGGTGAGAACGGCATTCATTTTACCGACGTCATTTCCATTGTGGAACCGGATACCTGCAATGCGCCGGCGCATCCCTGCTACACGAAGGAAGCTGTCAGCATCGCGCAGCGCATCATGCGCATGAACGGCGCGATCTATAACGGATTCTCTTCAGAGGGAGCGATGGACTTCGCTGTTCCTTATCTGGATCACGCCCTGTATGTCACATTCGGAGACGGGTTCGGCCACAGGGAATATCCGTTCCATGACCGTTATCTGCCTTTCTGGGAGATGATCTATCACGGTATCATCCTGTACAATCCCACAAGCCCGACTGTCAATTTCACCATCAAGGAACCTGAGGCAAAACTGACATTTATCATGCGCGGCGGTCATCCCTCCTTCTATGTGTTCTCAAAGTTCCGGGAGGGCGCGGCCAACTGGATGGGTACCGTGGACCTTATGTCGGATACAGATGAGCATCTGACCGAAAGCGTGAAGGCGATCAGGGAAGGAATGGATGTGTATCTTCCTTTGGCTGACAAGCAGATGATGTACATGACGGATTATACCTTCGAGGATAACGGTATCCAGGTGGCGCACTACAGCGATGGTTCGCGCATCGCCGGAAACTTCTCCGGAAGCGGGCAGCAATTTGAAGGACATGAACTGGCGCCGTACGGATATATCGTTTTGCAGTGATATTTCTGAAAAGCAACTGATAATGACTCATCGGCAGGAGGAGAAGAACAATGCCCGATTGTGTTTCAGACCGTATACCGGCTTTTCCCCTCATTGTGAATGATCCGTACTTTTCGATCTGGATGCCGGGGGATACGCTGACATCAGGGGATACCGTCCACTGGACCGGGCAGCGAAAACCGCTGAGAGGTCATCTTGTGATCGACGGAAAGACCTGGCGCTTTCTCGGCCGTTCCGGTAAGCCGGAAATGAAGACGGTTTCGATCCATGTTGCTCCGACGGCAACGGAATCTGTGCTGGAAGCGGACGGAGTGAGGCTGCGCATCCGGTTCCGGTCTCCGGCTTTGCCATCCGATCCGGATCTCCTCTCCGCGCCTGTTGCATTTACGGATATCGAACTGCAGAGCACAGACGGAAAAGAGCATCATGTGGTGCTGAATTATTCTTTTTCCACCGCCATCTGCTATGACGGTTCTGTACAGCCGCCGGTGACATTTGACAGATATGCGAGTGACGGCCTTGATTTCGCGTGGGCCGGCCAGTCTCAGCAGAAAGTGCTCTGCCACTCCGGTGACAGCATCACGATCGACTGGGGCTATCTGTATATTGCCGCACCCGCCGGTATGTGGGAATACGGCTGTTCGGAAAGCGCGATCATCCTGTCCCGGGAATTCGGCGTTTCGGCCGGATGTGCACGGGGATACTGGATGCAGGGCTATGATGATATTGCTTCCATCAATTATTTCGGTACTTTCTGCCGCGCCTGGTATATGAGGAACGGACAGACTCTGCCCGGTATGATGGCCGGGATCGCGTCACGCTATGAGGAACTGAACAGGGAATGCGATGAGCTGGACCGTTCCGTGATCGCTCAAGCGCAGAAAACAGGCGGGGACGATTACGCGCTGATCGCGTCCGCTTCCTGGCGTCATACCTTTGCCGCGCACAAGCTGATCGCCACGCCGTCCGGGAAGATGGCGCTGCTTTCCAAAGAGAATGATTCCAACGGATGCATCGGCACAGTGGATGTGAGTTATCCCTCCATCCCGCTGTTCCTGCGTTTCTGCCCTGAACTGGTCAATGCACTGTGCCGCCCTGTTCTGGAGTTTGCGAGCATGCCGGTGTGGCAGTTTGATTTTGCTCCGCATGATGTGGGGCGTTACCCGCATGCCACAGGTCAGGTGTACGCGTGCAGAAAAAAGTGCAAAAACGGAGATGTTTATCCGCCGTATTACCGGTATCCGGCGGACTGCGGCATCTATGATGACCGCGATCAGATGCCGGTGGAGGAATGCGGCAATATGCTCATCATGATGGAGACCGCGGTGACCTTCGGCGCTGATGATGAACTGATCGGGCAGTATATGCCGCTGATCGAAAAATGGGTGTGTTATCTGGACAGGTACGGAGATGATCCGGGTGAACAGCTGTGTACGGATGACTTTGCCGGACACCTGTCACGGAATATCAATCTGTCCGCGAAGGCGATCACCGGTATCGCCTGTGTCAGCCGTATCATGAAACGTGCCGGCCGCGGGGAGGAAGCCGCGAAGTGGGGAAAACGGGCGCGCGAAATGGCGGAGAACTGGCTGAAACGCGCCGGGGGAGAAAACGGGACGGCACTCACCTTTGACGGCACCGGCTGGAGCATGAAGTACAACCTGATATGGGATCGTGTTCTGGATCTGGGGCTCCTGCCTGAAGAATTTTACAGGGATGAGACAACATCCTATCTTGCAAAGATGAACCGCTATGGACTGCCGCTGGACAGCCGGGCGGATTATACCAAGTCCGACTGGACGGTGTGGGCGGCATCCCTGTCGCCGGATAAGGATACATTCTGCCGGCTGATCGCTCCGCTGGCGAAATATCTGCGGGAGACAGAGCCCCGTGTTCCTTTTTCAGACTGGTATGATACGAAAACCGGACGCTATATGGAGTTTATCGCGAGAAGCGTTCAGGGCGGCGTGTATATGCCCATGCTGACCGGAAGGAACTGACAGACCGTGTACCGGTCAGAATATCTGTATGATCGTTATTATCCGGAAATAATGGAAGGGAGAAATACATATGTTGCAGCAGGTTATGGTTGCCCCGGGTCAGATCACATTCCGTGAGGTTGAGATTCCCGCTGTCGGTGAGAATGATGTTCTCGTCAGGATCAGAAAGATCGGTGTTTGCGGAAGTGATATCCATGTTTATCACGGAAAGCATCCTTTCACAAAGTATCCCGTCACGCAGGGACATGAGGTTTCCGGCTCTGTGGTGGATTTCGGAAAAAATGTGACAGGACTGAAGCCCGGTCAGAAGGTCACTATCGAGCCGCAGGTGTTCTGCGGAAAATGTTATCCCTGCACCCACGGGAAATACAACCTTTGTGAAGAACTGAAGGTCATGGGCTTTCAGACAACGGGCACAGCCAGCGAGTATTTTGCTGTGGATGCGTCCAAGGTGACTGTTCTGCCGGACAACATGACATACAATGAGGGTGCCATGATCGAGCCGCTCGCTGTGACGGTCCACGCGGTCAGGCGGGCGGGAGATATCACCGGACAGAAGATCGCCGTGCTGGGTGCCGGACCAATCGGTATTCTGCTGGCGCAGAGCGCAAAGGCAATGGGTGCTTCTCAGGTACTGATCACAGATGTGAGTGACTACCGTTTGGAACTGGCGAAAAAGTGCGGAGCGGATTTTGCCGTCAATACCAGAAACAATGATTTCGGCGAGGCCCTGGTATCTGCTTTCGGTCCCGATAAGGCCGATGTGATCTATGACTGCGCCGGCAATGATATCACCATGAATCAGGCTATCCGCTGTGCGCGCAAGGGAAGCACGATCATTCTGGTTGCTGTATTTGCCGATATGGCGAAAGTGGATCTTGCCGTGCTGAATGATCATGAACTGGATCTCAACAGCACCATGATGTACCGTCATGAGGATTATCTTGATGCGATACGTCTGGTCGGGGAAGGGAAGATCGCCCTGAAACCGCTCATGAGCAGACATTTCGCGTTCAAAGATTACAACGAAGCGTATAAGTATATTGATGCCAACCGTGAAACCACAATGAAGGTCCTGATCGATGTGGATGATTCCGAAGAATAAGGAGAAACGGCTGTCATGAAGCTTTCCATGCAGAGCGGTGATCTGCCGCTGCAGTTCGGAGTTGAACGCGGATACGCCCTGATCCGTGAAGCGGGTTTTGACGGGATCGACTGGAGCCTGGATCACGCGATCTCTCCGTCGAAGATAAGGAGCCTGGATCATAAGGGAAATTGTCTGTTTGAAAGATCCCTCGATGAACTGCTTGAGTATTACGCTCCTTCGCTCAAAGCGATCCGTGAGAACGGTCTTTCGATCTGCCTGGCTCATTCATTTTTTCCCTCATATGTAGAAGACCATGAGGAACTGATCGACTGGTCTGTTCAGATGCATATGAGAGGGCTCGAGTTCTGTGAGGCAGCAGGTGTTCCGTATTTTGTCATCCACGGGATCTCAGCGGATGAAGGATCGAAGGAACGGCTGAATATGCGCCTGTATGGACCTCTGGCTGAATTTCTGCGCGATAAAAAGACGGTTGTATGTCTGGAAAATCTGTTTGTCAATGTTGACGGTCACATATATGAGGGCCCGTGCGGAGATCCTTCAGAAGGTGCTGACTATATTGACAGGCTGAATAAATTGGCCGGCCGGAAAGCATTTGCATTCTGTTTGGATACCGGTCATCTCAACCTGTACGGCAAAGATGCCGCCCGTTTTGTTGAAACGCTCGGAAACCGCATTGGCGCGCTGCACATCCATGACAACCCCGGGACCGGTGACTGGCACATGGCGCCTCTGACCGGATCTTTCCCCTGGAAAGACTGGGCAAATGCCATGCGTGCCGCAGGCTACAGCGGTGATCTGAGCTTTGAAACATTCGCCCAGACGAACCGTGTGTTCGCGCTTGATCCGGATCTCGTCCTGCCGTGGCTGACCATGATCCGCAAGACCGGTGAAAGCCTCCGGAAACTGATCGCCGGAGAGTGAATACGGTATAAATTACTGTGAGGTAGCGTATATGTCTGATGTCCTTTCACTTTATAACAGCATTAACGGTCATCCCTGTTCGTGCGGTACAACACATAAAACATCCCTGCGCAAACTGGTCGTCGGTTCCGGCGTGATCAGCGGTCTGCCGAATATCATCCGTGATCTGGGGGCCGGGCATCCTTTCCTGCTGGCTGATCCTGATACATGGGAAGCGGCAGGGCAGACGGTGAATGATGTGCTTGCGGGTGCCGGAATGAGTATTTCCCGGTATGTCTTCTCCGTAAGAAGGCCCGAGCCGGATGAGCACAGTGTGGGAAGCGCAGTCATGCATTTCGATCACAGGTGCGATATCGTTATCGGCATCGGTTCAGGCGTGATAAACGATATCGGGAAGATCCTGAGCAGAACCGCCGGCCGTCCCTACATCATCGTGGGTACCGCTCCGTCTATGGACGGGTATAATTCTGCCACATCCTCCATGGCGCTGGACGGGCTGAAGGTATCCCTTCCCTCCCGGTGTCCTGATGTGATCGTTGGTGATATCGATGTGCTGCGGCTGGCACCGGCCGAAATGCTGATCTCCGGTCTCGGCGATATGCTGGCCAAATATGTCAGCATTTGTGAATGGCGCATCGCGCATCTTTTGATCGGTGAGCCCTACTGTGAAAACATCGCATCCCTGGTGCGCAGATCCCTTGCCGAATGTGTGAACAACGCGGACGGGCTTATGAAACGGGAGCCTGACGCGGTGAAGGCTGTATTTGAAGGGCTTGTCGTATGCGGCGCGGCAATGGAGTTCGCCGGTCTTTCACGGCCTGCGTCCGGTGTGGAGCATTATATCAGCCACCTTTGGGATATGCGCGGGCTTGCGCTTGGCACCCCGGTATCCACTCACGGGATACAGTGCGCCATCGGAACACTGACCGCGCTGCGGGCATACGAGATCCTCCGGACAACTGTTCCTGACAGAGAAAAAGCGCTTGCCTATGTTAAAGCGTTTGATTTCGGCAAGTGGAGCGAAGAACTGCGCGGCTTTCTGGGAACGGGAGCGAAAACTATGATCGCCGCGGAGGCGCGGGAGCAGAAGTACAGTACAGAAAAGCATTCCGCCCGGCTCGAACTGATCATCGATAATTGGGAACAGCTGCTTGATATCATGAATGAGGAACTGCCTCCAGCATCGGCCATCGAGTCGCTGCTGAAAAAGATCGGCTGCCCGTCAGTGCCCGGGGAGATCGGCATCAGCAATGATCTGATGCCCATGACTTTCAGGGCAAGCAAGGATATTCGTGACAAATATGTTCTTTCACGTCTTTTGTGGGATCTGGGAATCCTTGAGGAAGTTGCGTGCAGACTGGTATAAGTGCGGATGTGAAAAGTGACCCGGAAACGGAAAGATGACTGCCCTGCGGGGCATAAACGTCGGAGGAAAACTGCCGTGATGATCGGAGCGCTTGAGACGGCGGAAATGAAAATCAGAGAGCAGTTGACTACGCCTGTCCGTGACAGCACCGATATCCTGGTGATCGGCGGAGGTATTGCTGGTGTTGCCGCGGCAGTGGCTGCACGCAGACAGGGTGCAGATGTGATACTCATCGAAAAATCGGCTCTTTTCGGCGGCCTTGCGACAAATGGTCTTATCAGCTGGTATGAACCGCTGTGTGACGGAGAAGGGACGCAGCTGATGTACGGTCTGCCTGAAGAATTGCTTCGACTCTCAATAAAGTATGGACCCGATACGCTGCCCGAGATTTGGCGCGACAGGAGCAAACCTGTTGATATGGGGAAAGTGACACCCCGAAAGCAGAATCCTGTCGGTGGACGCTATGCAACTTATTTCTCGCCTGCCATATTCCAGCTTGCGCTGGATGAACTTCTTGAAAATGAGGGAGTACGTGTCCATCTGTGTATGGACGGCGTAAGACCGGTCATGGAGAACGACCTTTGTACAGGTGTTATAACGGAAAGTGTCAGCGGGCGGGAAGCCTTCATGGCGGGAGTAGTCATAGATGCCACAGGGGACGCGACAATCCTCAGCAGGGCAGGTGTGCCCTGTATAAACGGTAAGAATTACTTTTCATTCATTGCTCAGGAAATGAATGACTCAAGGGTCGAAAACATCCTGTCCAGACGAAAATGGCACATGATCGGAGCAAGTCTGTATGGTGAAGGACATCCGGATGGCTATCCCTTTTACAGCGGGACGCTGAACGAAGAGGTAACAACATATCTGCTGGACGGAAGAAAAGAATTGCTTTCCCAAATCAAAGACAGGGATCGCATGAAAAATGATATAACAGCACTCCCGCATCAGGCACAGTTCAGGACAACGCGGCGTCTG
This sequence comes from Clostridiales bacterium, assembly GCA_017577285.1. GTDB lineage: Bacteria > Bacillota > Clostridia > Christensenellales > Aristaeellaceae > ZC3RG03. The sequence continues at coordinate 7,032 of PITV01000009.1, read as the reverse complement.
GACGGCGGTTATACCCTGACTGAAGCGGATGACCGTAGACATAATGACCGGTCTGTCGCTTTGCTATGTGATTTTGACAGACCCGGTCACTGGTATGAAATGCCGCTGGAGTGCCTGTATCACCCGGATTTCACGAATCTGCTCGGAGCAGGCAGGATGATCTCGTCTTCCGGATGGGCATGGGATGTTACACGCGTCATTCCCGGATGCGCTGCATCGGGCGAGGCGGCGGGGATCGCAGCCGCAATGGCGCTTGCAAAGAACAGAAATGTTTCCCGGATCAGTATCAACGAATTGCAGAAACGCCTTGAAAAACAGGGCGTTCATGTTCATCACAGTTGACCGGCACTCATATGACACATTCTTTTGATCAGACATTCGTTTTCATCATAGCATTAAGGATATCCCGGATGATGCGGAAGGAATAAAATTCTGGAGATCTTATGATTTACGGAGCACTCGAAGCCGGCGGAACAAAAATGGTTTTGTCGACCGGCAATGAAAACAATGAATTGTTGGAGCGTGTATCAATACCGACAGAAACGCCGGATATCACGATCCCCAGGATGACAGAATGGTTTGCCGCCCACGGGATCAGTTCTCTCGGAATCGGGACTTTCGGGCTTGTTGATCTGAACCCGGCGTCCGATACTTACGGGTGGATCACTTCCACACCGAAGTTTGCCTGGCGCAATTGCCCTTTGATGCCGCTTATGCAGGAAAAACTGGGCGTCCCGGTCCGTATAGATACCGATGTGAACGCGGCGGCACTGGCGGAGTACAGGCTTGGGGCCGCAAGAGGAATGCACAGCTGCCTGTATGTAACGGTGGGGACCGGTATCGGCGGGGGACTGATCATCGGGGACAGGCTCGTTCACGGTATGATGCATCCCGAAGCGGGGCATATGCTGCTCAGATCCGCGTCAGGCGATCCGTCACCTGATGGTATCTGCCCATACCACAAGGGGTGCGCTGAAGGGCTTGCATCCGGCCCTGCCATTGAAAAACGGTGGGGAATACCTGCACGGGATCTGCCTGAAGACCACATTGCCTGGGCGATAGTGGCGGACTATATTGCCCAGATGTGTGTGAACGCTGTTTGCACAGTATCACCCGAGATCATCATACTGGGTGGCGGGGTAATGCATCAGCGGCATCTGTTCCCGCTGATACGAAAACGCGTCAGGGAACTGCTGAATGATTACATCTGTGTTCCGCAGATCACGAAAAAAATCGATGAATATATCGTGTCTCCCGGCCTGGGAGATGACAGCGGTGCCATTGGTGCGCTCCTGCTGGCGATCGATGCGGTGCATGGATGAGATTATGTAAACCGGTTGGAATCAATCTTAGACCGGAAAAAACTTGGATATGGAGTGTCGATGAATGAACCGGGATATTTCTGCATGGACTGTTCCCGCATATGAAGGAACATGCTCCGGCAAGGTGAATTACGATATCGGTCAGGGAATCGACCCGGAACAGGATGTATGCAATGATGCATATATGACAATGATCTCCGGGGCGGGAATTCAGGACTTTGTTTCCTACGGGAAAAAGCTGATTGAATCCGGATACTCCGTTTCTTTTGAGAACGATATTGACGGAAACCGGTTCGGTTTGTATGAGAAAGAAAAACAGTCTGTTTATGTGTATTATACCGCTTCCACCGGCACTGTACGCATCTTTGATGATACAGTATCTACGGTAAAGCGTTCCGTCTTTTCATCAAAACGCTGCAGGCTGGAGGGAGAAACGACTGTTCTGTATCAGATCGGCCTTCCGATGAGTGAAGAGGGAACGAACATCAATATCAACGGAAAACGCATCAACTACGGCATGATGTATGTGATCAAACTGGCGGATAACAGCATTATCCTGATCGACGGCGGTCACAGTATGCAGTTTGATGATGCCCAGATCCGTCAGGTCATGGATTTTCTGGAACAGATCACGTCTGCCGGAAAGAACGGGAAGATACGTATTGCCTGCTGGTATCTGACGCATGGTCATGATGATCATTTCTCAGGGTTTATCCGTTTGCTTGAAAAATGTCATGACCGTTTCATCCTGGAACGTGTCATGTGCAATATCCCGTCTGTGAATACGAATGATTATCCTCCTGTTGCCAAAGCATTGAGGAAGTTTTATACATATATCCGTTCATGGTTCGGCACAGACGTGATGGTGCTGAAATGCCACACGGGCGAGAAAATTGATATCGGTGAGGTCAGCATTGAAGTGCTCTATACGCATGAAGATGATGTTGATCCATCTACCGGCCTGAATATGGAACAGAAGGGCGATTACAACAATACAGGTATAGTTTCTGTGCTGATGATAGACGGTATGCGTTTCTTCCTTTCCGGTGACATCAATACACCGGTACAGGATATCCTGCTCCGGAATTATTCTGAGAAAACATTGAAATGTGATATCCTTCAGGTGGCACATCACATTTTCAATCCTGTAAGCCGTCTGTATTCACGGGTGAGAGCCTCATGGGTTTTCATTCCGCAAAGCCCGAACGGAACCGTACGCACCCCGGACCGGATAGAAACCATGAAAGTTCTGCGTCAGCATGCAGGAGAGAATGTGTTTTTTGCTAACGAGGGAACAACGGGTATCACAGCAGGTGACGGGGATATCCGTGTCGTGTATTCAGCTCCTGTTGCCGGCGGTGACTATGAAGGCTGGGAATGGTGACTTCACCTTGAAATTTCTGTAAAATTGAGTTTATCCTTTGGTACTTTTCGGCGAAAAATGCATGGTGATCGGAAAAATGTGCTATTTTCCGGAGACCGTGCATTTTGTTTTTTTATGATTGACGGAAATCCGGGCAGTATGTAAACTGCGATATGTAAGGCATGATGATCGTGCCGGAGATACGGTGCCGATCGAACTGTGTGGCTGGCAGAAACCGGTCGTTACCTCATGCCTGAAATTCAGCAGGAATTCCATAGAACGAAGCCTGAGCAACTTCGTTTTATCCCTTAATAACCGTAACGTGTGGTTACCTCCTTACCACACGTTTTTTATTGTCCGGGAGAACGTACTGGAAAAGAAGAAGTGCTTGCGGCTATTTAAGCCGGTTTGCGTCTTTTCGAAGGTTCTTCAGGTGGTTTCAGGCATGCATCTGATGAGGCGTTTTCTGTTTTGTTATGCCTTCCTCTCAGACTCACACAACACAAGCAATTGCGAATATCTTTGTAATGCCTAAAAAAGCAAAATTATAGCAGTAGTCGCCAAGACAGTCGCCAACTCTATAAAACTGAATATTTCAAAAACAACATAAAAGCCTTAAACCGTTGCGGTTCAAGGCTTTTCATGTGGCGCGCCCTGGGGTATTCGCCCCCACGAACTTTTAATTCGTTGTCAAACACTCCTTTGAGGAACCTAACTGAAGAAATTGGAGAAAAATACTTGTGCGGAATTTTCAGATAATATAAAAACGCCGCCGGAAAGGGTGATATTTCCAGGCGGCGTGTGTTTTACATAAATGAATTGCTTTGAGTGTGTTCCAAAACTTTCAGATCAATAATATGCAGGTCATCAATCCGGATTCATCATCAGGTAGCCGTCCAGGATCGTGCGGCCGGTGACGGTCAGGGTATCGAAGCCCAGAAGTTCCATGCTGGCGATGAGGATGCACAGGCCGTGGGGCATGTGGCGCACACGGGAGGCGGGAAGGCCGGGCACTGACATGCGGTCTTCGGGGGAGAGAGGAGCCAGCATATCGAGCTGCTCGCGGGCGGTATCGATGGTGACAGTCACGCCCTCCACATCATCCCCGCTGTAGAAATAGCCCTGTTCGATGGAGGCGGCGGTGGTGCAGGTGCCGCCCATGCCCACAAGACGCTCGGCACGGGGGAGCCTGTTCAGCGCATTCGCGGCGGGAAGCAGGGCTTCGCGGGCCAGTTCCAGCGCTTTAGCGGCGCTCCGCTCATCGAAAATATCCTGCAGTTTCAGCAGACGGGAGGCACCCATCTGCGTGCTGCGGGCAAATTGCTGCACACCTGCGTTGCCGCGGCTGTATTCGGTGCTGCCGCCGCCGATATCCATGACGACGCAATCCTCCATGCCTGCCGCAGCACGGAAAGCAAAACCGGCTTCCACCTCGCCGGGAATGATCTGGAGTTTCATTCCCGCCCGGTCAAGGATCCGCTGAGCGAAATCATCCGCATTGGACGCGTCACGGGTGGCGCTGGTGGCCAGCAGAGTGAAGCTTTCCGCTCCCTGGATCTCCGCCTCCAGGCGCATGGCGCACAGGGCGCGCACGGTGCGCTCCATGGCTTCCTCGCCCAGTTCTCCGCGCTCATCCAGCCCCATGAAAAGACGGGTCTCCGCACGGCCGAGATAGCGGTTTTTCAGTTCTTCGCCGCAGTCAGCTACCAGAAGACGGGTGGAGTTGCTGCCGATGGAAATGACGGCTTTTCTCATTGCTGTTCCTCCTGTTGGGGTGCGTTGCTGTCATAAAGCAGTTTCGGATTGGTAATGACATAGCGGATATCGCTGGGATTCTGATATCCGTTCTGCCGGGCGATCTTGCGGATATAATCGGCACTGCCGGAGATCGACAGCTCGATGCTCAGACTGCTTTTCCGTTCTTCCTGTGTCATATATTCACTTCGGAGCCCGTTTTTTTGTTCTACGAGCACCTGATACGCCTCATCCTGCCGGTTTATGATCATCAGGCCGATAATAATGATCACCAAAGCCAGCAGCAGCACCCAGAACGGCGAGACCGCGCCCTTGACCCTTTTGCCTGCCATGTATGGACCTCCGGTTTTTGAGTGATATTGATATTCTATACAGGGGAAAGCAAATCCTCTAATAAATCGTAAATTATTCTGCCGCGGCAGCCCGGCCGGCCAAAATCCCGCTCAGGAACGCGAACTGCAGATTGAATCCTCCGCAGTCGCCGTCCACATCCAGTATCTCACCGCAACCGTAGAGGCCCCGCTGCTTCAGGCTTTCGCAGGTATCCGGATCAAATTCCGCTGTTTCCAGTCCGCCGCGGGTCACCTGAGCATTCTCCATGCCGCGGGTCCCTTTCACCTGCAGCGGCCACGCGCAAATCATTTTAGCCGCCTGTGCAGCGGAAAGGCGGGAGAACTTGTTTTTCAGCGGCCCCGGGAGCAGCCCGGTCAGCATATCCGCCGCGCCCAGCCTGTCCTTCCTCTCTTCCAGAAGCGCCCGCACCCGGCTTTCATTGCAGGTCAGGCCGGGATAGGGGGGAGAAAGCCGTTCATAAGCCCTGTCTTCCGGGAAAAACAGGGGAGAAAGATCGATATAGACAGTCTCATCCGTGCCGGTCACTTCGCTGCCCAACTGCATCGCGCATACGCCGCTGATACCGTGATCGGAAAAAAGCACTTCGCCGGATGCGGAACTTATGATCTTTCCTTTTCGCGTCAGAGTGAGGCGCGCGGGACATCTGAGCCCGTTCAAGCCTTCCAGCGGTTTTCTTTCAGTCTCGATGGCTACCAGAGCGGGGGAGGGCGAAACGAGGCTGTGCCCGAATCCTGTCAGCAGGCTGTAGGCGTCCCCGTCATGCCCCAGATTCAACCCGGCCATTCCGCCGCAGCATACGATGACCCGGTCAGCGTCAAAACGCTCGCCGGACTCACAGATGACAGAAAAGCGGGGAAGACTGTCCGGACCTGTGCCGTAGGAAATGCCGGCGGCCTTCTTTTCATAAAGAAGAGTCACACCGAATCTTTCAGCGTACAGGAGCAGAGTGTCCAGCACATCTCTGGCCCTGCCGGTGGCCGGATAAACGCGGCCGCCGTCCTCCTGCGCCAGTGCCAGACCGATCTGTCCAAAGAAGGAGATCAGTTCATTTTTGTGGGCAGAGAGCATCCGGTTCGCGAAAGAACGGCCGTCAAAGTATACGGGCTCGCCGGCGTTCATCAGGTTGCACCGTCCGTTTCCGCTGGCGAGGATCTTCCGGCCCGCCTTGCGGCTGCCTTCCAGAACGGTAACGGAGGCGCCGGCCTTTGCCGCGCATATGGCCGCGGCAAGGCCTGAAGCTCCGCCGCCAAGGATCAGCACGCGCATCCGGATTCCTCCTTCCGTTCATTGGATCAGTACGAATCAGGCAGAATGCAACGGTATCCCGGAATCCGGATCCGCTGCATCTGTCAGTCACATTGTATATGAAACTGCCGCAAATTGCAAGCGCGGAACAGGGATTGTGTACCGGAAGGCAGCCCCACTTCTCGGCGGATATATTTCCGCCGGAAACAGAAAAGGCAGGGGGATCATTTTCCCCCTGCCTGATATATCAGGATCAGTAGCACATGCCCACGATGATGCCGCCCAGATTATCCATCGTGACTTCAGGCTCGCATTCGCAGCTGCTGTTGAACAGCGCTTCCACGGCGTAACTTCCGTCGTATGGATAACGGACCACTTCATATTTCAGCACACCGTCTTCGTACAGTTCCAGATGAGGATGCTCGGCGAGATACTGATAATACTCTTCCATGCACCAGTCCTGGGTGTACATGATGGCCGCGTTAGCTCTGCCCACATAGCGGTATACGCTCATCTGGCTGTTGCGTCCGGTGATCCAGGATTTGTCCACTGTATCATCGGCGGGATAACCGCTGATGGGGAAGCGGAAGATGAAGCCGTACTTCCAGCTGTTGGCCAGCATCCAGGCGGAATGCTCTGTGCCGGCGAAGGTGCGGTTGAACTCCGCCTCGCCCTTCTTATAGCGCAGCAGACAGATGGCGAAACCGGTCTGATATTCGCTGGTACCGGGATAGGACACGACTTCGTTCACCCTGTCGCGCAGGGATTCGCCCATCAGATTCGCGTACTTGGATTTGCTTTCTTCCTTCTGCCACAGCTCGGTTTGTGTATCATTGCTGCGCCAGGCCTGATCGACGATGTAATCCTCATATCCGGCGGCTTTCGCGTCCGTCAGCATGGCGTCCAGGGCGTTCAGCACAACGGGATATACCCGGATGGAAGCGCCCTCTCTGCCCACCTGCCACTTGCGGTTCAGCGCGGTCTGCACGGAGA
>PITV01000098.1 GCA_017577285.1 Clostridiales bacterium | reverse complement strand
CTGAAAGCCTGAGGATGCAGATCGAAAAGCGCATTCTGGAGCGGCCGGAGCAGACGGTGTGGGTCATGAATGATTTCAGCGACATCGCCAGCAACAAGACCGCGTCCAAGACCCTTTCCCGCATGGAGGAATGCGGATTTCTGAGGAAAGTGATGCAGGGCGTGTTCTGCAGTCTGTCCGGCACAGCCATGCCTCAGCCCCATGAGATCGCCTCCGCTCTGGCCCGGAGCAACAGCCATGTGATCGTTCCCTGCGGGGATACGGTGCTGCATCTGCTGGGCGTCCGCGATGAGAAGCCGAGGATGTGGACCTACCTGACAGACGGCGTTTACCGCACCTATGAGTACGGGAATATCCTGATCGAGTTCCGGCACGCTTCGGAAAGGGCCTACGCGTCCCTGTCCCAGAAAACGGCCTGGATCATTCAGGCGGTGAAGGCCATCGGGAAAGGCGACAACCGGGAGCTTCTGTACAGGCACCTGGCGGCCGTCATCACGCCGGCCGAGAAAAGAAAGATGAAAACTGAGATCGGCAGGACTGCCGCGTGGATCAGGACCACGCTCCAGCAGATCCTGAACCTGTAAATAAGGAGATACTATGAGCGAGATACATACCCTGGACGGAGCCATGCTGGCAAAGCTGCTGAAGAACGGCGCCGCCCGGCTCAACAGCAAACGCACCGTCGTCAATGAGCTGAACGTGTTTCCGGTGCCGGACGGCGATACCGGCGACAACATGTTCATGACCATCGATTCCGGCGCGGGCGCGGTGCAGGACTGCACACAGGATCCGGTGGATGTTGTTTCCGCCAAGGCGGCCAGACAGATGCTGCTGGGGGCGAGGGGCAACAGCGGCGTCATCCTTTCAAGGATATTCTCCGGCATCGCCAGAGGCTTCGCCGGGGTGGAGAAGGCGGACGCGGCAGCTGTGGCAAAGGCGCTTGAAACGGGTATCGAGGAGGCCTACAGCGCCGTGAGCCATCCGGTGGAGGGCACCATGCTGACGGTGTACCGGGAGGCTGTGCGCTACGCCGCGGGCAGGCACAGGGAGAATGATGACCTCGCCGCTTTCGGAGAGGACTTTCTGCAGGAACTGCGCCGCTCGCTGGAGCGCACGCCCGAGCTGCTTTCGGTGCTGAAGGATGCCGGCGTGGTGGACAGCGGCGGAGCCGGCCTGCTGTATATCGCCGAGGGCATCTGTCTGGCCCTGCAGGGGGATGAGGAACCGCTGAACGGCACACCGGTCCCGGGGGAAAGCCCGAAGGCTCCCGATCTTTCCGCCTTCAACGAGGACAGCGTGCTGGATTACGGCTACTGCACCGAATTCCTCCTGCAGCTGCAGCGCAGCAAGGTGGATATCGATACCTTTGACGCGGGCGTCATTTTTGACTGGCTCAAAGAGAACGGCGAATCTGTGGTGTGCTTCCGCGAGGGAAACATCATCAAGGCGCATATCCACACCATGCATCCCGGCGATGTGCTGAATCATTGCCAGCGCTACGGCGAGTTCCTCACCCTCAAGGTGGAGAACATGACGCTGCAGCACAATGAAACGACTGTCCGCAACGGATATTCCGAGGAAGAGCCGCAGATGAAGACCCGGCCTCACAAGGATTACGGAACGGTAGTGGTGGCCAGCGGCAGCGGCATCCGTCGCACCTTCTCGGAACTGGGGGCTGATGAGGTCATCGAGGGCGGCCAGAGCATGAATCCCTCCGCGCAGGATTTTGTGAAGGCCTTTGAGCAGATCGATGCCGATACCATCCTGGTCTTTCCCAACAACTCCAATATCATCATGACCGCCTCCCAGGCGGCCGGGCTTTACACAAAAGCGAAGATATGCGTTGTGCCCACCCGCACCATCGGGGAAGGCTACGCCGCCCTTTCCATGCTGGATACCTCCTCCGGGAATACGGATGAGATCCTGGAACAGCTGAAGGAGATCATTTCCGGCGTTGTGACCGGCATGGTGTCCGCGGCTACGAGGGATACGGTCATGGACGGCGTACAGGTGGTGAAGGGAGATCATATCGGCTTCACCGGCAGGCAGATCCTGTCCTGCGCGCCGGGCGCCTGTGCCACGGCGGAAGCGCTCTGCGATAAGCTGGATGCCGCCTCCTTCGATGTGGTGCTGGTCATCCGGGGCGAAAGCGCCGGAGAGGAAGAGACCGCCCGGATGCTGGAGGAACTGCAGAAGAAATACCGCCGCACCGAGTTCATCCCCATCGACGGCATGCAGCCGGTATACGATTACATTCTGATTTTTGAATAATAAAAACGGAGGAACAGAAAATGCTCAGATTCTTTACCGATTCCGATACCGACATTACCCCGCGGGTGGCCGCGGAGTATGACTGCACCATCATTTCCATGCCCTACAGCATAGACGGGAAAACGGTTTATCCCTACGTTGATTTCAGCGATTTTGACGCGCATGCCTTCTATGATGAGCTGCGCGGCGGCGTTCTGCCCAATACCAGCGCCATCAGCGAGCAGCACTACACGGAATATTTCGAACCGGTCTTTGCCGCGGGCGATGATATCCTGTATGTGCATTTCTCCCGCGCCATGACCATGACCTTCGACAACATGGACCGGGCGGTCGCCGCGCTGAAGGAAAAGTATCCCGGACGCGGATTCTATGAGATCGATACAAAGGGCATCACCATCCTCAGCTACATCATCGTGCGCGCCGCGGGCGATCTGTACAAAGCCGGAAAGAGCGCGGAGGAGATCGTGGAATGGGCGAAGACCGAGGTGGATCACTACGCCGTGTATTTCTTTGCCGATGATTTGCGCTTCTTCAAGCATTCCGGGCGCGTCAGCGGTCTGGCGGCCTTCATGGGTACGCTGGTGGGCGTGCGTCCCATCATCTATATGAACGATGAGGGAAAAATGGTATCCGTCGGCAAGGAGCGCGGCCGGGCGAAGGCGCTGGACCGTCTGGTGAAATATGTGGAGGAACTGGGCGATCATGTGAAGGACTACCGCGTCGTTGTAGGCAATGCAGACGCGCCGGATCTGGCGAACGAGGTGGCGGAGCAGCTGAGGGGGAAGTTCGGCGATGATTTGGATATCGAGATCGTTTCCGTCAATCCCACCGCGGGCAGCCATTGCGGGCCCGACACCGTGGGCGTCACTTTCCACGCGGTTCACAGATAAATCTGAATCAGAACGGAGGGCTTTTCCATGCTGGAGATCCGTGAAGTAAAGACCGGGAAAGAACAGAAGGAATTTTTGAACTTCCCGCTCGAACTGTATAAAGACAACCCCTGCTTCGTGCCGCCCCTTTACATGGATGAAAAGAAGATCTTCAATAAAGATTATGTCTATCTGGACACCTGCGAGGCCGTTTATTTCAACGCCTACAGGGACGGGAAACAGGTAGGGCGCATCAGTGGCATCCTGCAGAAGGCGAGCAATGCCATCCGCGATGAAAAGCGCGTGCGTTTCACCCGCTTTGACGCGGTGGATGATCAGGAGGTCGCGGACGGGCTCTTTGCCGCGGTGGAAAAATGGGCCCTTGAAAAGGGAATGGACACCGTATGCGGCCCTCTCGGCTTTTCCGATCTGGAGAGAGAGGGACTGCTGATCGACGGTTTTGACCAGCTCAGCACCTTTGAGGAGCAGTATAACGCGTCTTATTATCAGCGCCTCATCGAAAACTGCGGCTACGCGAAGGAAGTGGACTGGCTGGAGAGCAGGATCATGCTGCCGGATCACGACGACGGCACGCTGGAAAAGATGACGGAATTCATCATGAAGCGCTATGATCTGCACTTCGGCCCCGCTAAAAACACAAAGGATTTCCTGAACAGGTATGCCGATCAGTTCTTTGAACTGCTGGACAGCGCTTACGCGGATATCTACGGCACCGTGCCTTTCACGGACGGCATGAAAAAGATGATGATGGACAATTTTAAACTCATCATCGATATCCGGCACGTGGCGGTCATCCTGGACAGGGAGGAAAAGGTGGTCTGCCTGGGCATCTGCTTCCCGTCCATCGCGAAAGCGGTGCAAAAGAGCAGGGGACACCTGACACCCGCCGCGCTCCTGCGGCTGCTCAGGGCCATCAAGCATCCGATGATCATCGATCTGGGCCTTGTGGCCGTGCGAGCGGATTATCTGAACAGGGGCATTGCCACCGCCATTTCCGCGGAGCTGATGAAGATGCTGCGGGAGGACGGCGTGGAGTATGCCGAGACCAACCTGAACCTGGAGGACAACAGCGCCATCCTGAACATGTGGAAGCGCTTCAGGACAGAGCAGCACAAGCGCAGAAGGAGCTTTGTCAAAAAGCTGACGGCGCCTTGAGCGGGGAGAGAGCATATGGTAAAGATCGTTATGGATTGCCTGGGAGGCGATCACAGCCCGGATGCCAATGTGGAAGGCAGCCTGAGGGCGATGGACCTGTTTCCCGATCTGTATATCCTGTTCACGGGCGATGAAACCGCTCTGACCGGGCTGCTGAAGGCCTCCGGAGCCGATGTGAAATACGCCGGGCGGTATGAGATCGTTCACGCGCCGGGTGTGATCACGGGGGAGGACAAGCCGACTGACGCCATCCGCCTGAAGAAGGATGCCAGCATGATACGCGCCATCCGTATCCTGAGGGAGGATCCGTCGGTCTCCGCTATGGTCTCCGCGGGCGCCACAGGCGCGCTGGTGGCGGCGGCCACCCTGCGCATCGGGCGCATCCGGGGCATACGCAGGCCCGCTTTCTGTCCCGTGCTGCCAACCATGAACGGGGGCATCGTGGGCATCTGCGATACCGGGGCAAATGTGGATATCACGCCGGAATACCTGCAGCAGTACGCCGTTATGGGCAGCATGTATCTGCAGAAGGTGTACGGCATCCGGGATCCCCGGGTGGCCCTTCTCAACATCGGCACGGAAAGCGAGAAGGGCGATGATCTGCGCAAGCAGGCCTATCTGCTGCTGAAGGAAACGCCGGGCATCAACTTTGTGGGCAATATGGAGAGCCGCGATCTGCTCAGCGGAAAGTATGACCTGGTGGTGTGCGACGGCTTTGCCGGAAATGTGCTGGTGAAGACCACGGAAGGCACCTCGCTGGAGCTGCTCAAGCGCCTGAGGAAGGATATGATGAGCGATCTGCGCAGTAAGATCGGCGCGCTGTTCCTGAAGCATACCATCATGAAGGAAGTTCAGTTCATGAACTACCAGAACTACGGCGGCAGCGTGCTGCTGGGCTGTGAGAAAACTGTGGTGAAGGGCCACGGCTCCTCCAGACCGGAAGCCATATGCAAATGCATCGAACAGGCCTACCGGATGGAAACGGGCAGGCTGAATGAGGAACTGACCGCGGCGGTCCGGGCGCTTTACGGGGAAGAGTGAGAGCCGCTGAACGGTATCAAAAAACGGATCACCGCGGATCCGGATATGATCTGAAAGGAGAATGAATATGTTTGAAGAAGTGAAAGCCATGCTGATCAGTCAGCTGCATCTGGTAAACAAGGAGGTACTGCCCACCTCCCGCATCAAGGAGGACCTGGGCGCCGATTCGCTGGATATCCTGCAGCTGCTGATGACCATTGAAGAGGAAAAGGGAATCACCATTCCGGATGAGGCGCTGGCCACCTTCGCGACCGTGCAGGATATCGTTGCCTACATGGAGAACAGGGGCTGACCTGCGGAAAGACCGCGGGCATGAAAAACCGCCGGCCGTGTTTCGCGGTCAGCGGTTTTTGTATGCCTGAAAATGGTGTTCCGGCACAGCGGCGGGAAATATCCCGGTCAGTTGGGCTTCTTTTTCTGCTCCAGCTTCTTTTTTTCACCGTCGGGCGTCATGATATAGGTGTTGTCCAGCATAGCCTTCATACTGGCGCGGAACTCCTGCAGGTACCGGGCGCGGAGGGCCTTGCGCTCCTCTTCCTCTTCCAGAGAGAGCCCGGTGGTCTTGGCCTTGCGGGCCAGTTCATTGATCCGTTCGATATCCTTCTTTTCCATAGCAGCCTCTCAGTTCTCAGCCTCTGGCCGTTTCCGCGGCGGAGTCCCGTTTTTCAAGATACAGGCCCAGTGCCGCCATGCCGCCCATCAGGACCGCGTAGATCCCGTACAGCAGATAACGGCTGATGAGTGAACGGTCGATCTTGAATTCAAGAAATACGGCGGCGCCGGCCACAGGCAGTACCAGTGCCAGCGCGAGCGCGGCAAGCGCCTTCCCGGCACCCCCGCTCCTGATGCGGCGGACGGCAAGGATCACCAGCGCGATCGTCAGCACGGTGTAGCTGACGATATGCTGCACGCCCACAAAATTGAACTTCATGTGCTGATCGTACCGCAGGCTTTCCCAGATGACCTGAGTGGCGCCGTAGAGGATCATGAAGCGCAGGAACAGATTGCCGCTCTTCCTGTTTTTGCCGGTGCCGGTCAGCAGGACGATGATGATCACAAGGGCGGTCACCGCTTCGAACAGATAGGTGCGCAGATAGTAGAAACCGTCCTGATCGCAGGCGAACACCGTTCCGTACAGCCAGGCGTTTCCGCGGTCTTCCGTCAGCTCGCGGCTGATCCCCAGATTGCTGTTCCATTCGCCGCATCTCGCGATCAGCACGAACAGCACCAGGCAGGGGGCCAGCGCGTCCAGCACATCGCCGGTATTTTTTCTGAAGAGCCTTGCCGCGATCCAGGCACCCAGCACCATTCCGCCCAGCGCTCCGAACATGGAGAAGCCGCCGTGTGAAACGGCGATCAGCTCCCTGAATGAGATGTCATTCAGAAAGTTCTGCGTGGAGAAACAGTACACGAGCCTTGAGAGGACAAAGCCCAGCACCGTCATCAGGCATCCGGCAGCCGCCGCTGTACCGCGGCCGGCCTTCTTCGCCCGGATCATGAAAAGGATGAAACAGGCGAGTGCCGCCAGCGCGATGACCGCGCCGTAGGTGTAGACGGGGATCCCGTCCCCGACGGGAAGCGTGAAAAGCACTCTTCCTTCCAGGCCGATGTATTCCGTCATACTCAATCCTTCCATTCAGCAGGATCCACCGCAGTGGCGAAATAAATGATATCGTACATGCTGCGTTCAGCGTGGTTCTTCTTGTCCATGTACATTTTGTTGTTGATCACCATTTCGGCGGTGTTGCCGCCGTCCAGGTTATAGGCCTGCTCGCAGCCCATCTGATAGAACATGAAATCAGCCAGTTCAGCTACGGTGACGCCGCGGGAATTGCTCTCTTCGCGGCCTTCCGCCACGACAAGGATGTAATGCAGGGGGCCCTTCTGACCGATGGCGGAGCGGGGCTCGTTCCGGTTGGGATTGTACTTGTAATCAGTGGGGATCTCCTGCAGTTCGCCGTCAATGACCAGCGCGGGGCCGAAGGTGAAGGCGTTGACCGGCTTGTGCCCGGCCTGGGAGAAGGCTTTCATTTTGGCGGCGTCCGATCTGACAAAGATGTTCAGATCGCCGTTTTCATCAATGATGAGGATATCGCGATGGTCATTTTTCTTGCTGCGCGCCTTGATCCCCATGCGGTATTCAAAGGATTTGGCGTCTGTCTGCTGCTGGTAGTCGTCACCGTTCATGGCGATGACGGCGTTGTATTTCTTGGCGATGCTGGTGGGAACGGCGGATTTTGTTCCGCTCACCTTGCTGCCGGCGATGCCGGTGCGGATCTGGGTGGGGGACTGGATCCATACTTCGGCGACACGCCAGGATACGCCGTCGCTGTAGATGGTCTGCACTTCCACCTTGATGGAGGCATCCTCGTAGCCGATGATGTTCATATCTTCATCATACAGGTAGCACAGGGGGTTGGGCTCTTTGCCGCCTACATTGATATCGACCGGGATAAAGTAGGGATCCTCTTCAGGCGCGGCCGCTTCCTCCGCGCTGGCGGATGAAACGAACAGATCGATGATCCCGGAGAACCAGTCGCCGAAATCGGTCTCCTCATCCTCTTCATCAAACAGGCTGCCGAAATCGTCTCCGTCATCCCCGGCGGGTTCGGCGGCGATATCCGTGCGCGCCCCGCCGAAGGATACGGCGCAGGGAATGCACAGGATCAGCAGCACGCACAGGACACTCAGCAGAACAGTTCTCAGTTTCATGATTTATTCCTCCGTTGATTTCGTGTCTTTGCGGAACACCCACAGTTTCTGGGCGAAATAGTTGAACACATAGATAACGGCATCCACCGCCAGCATGATCAGCCAGATCAGGTTTTCGGGAATGAGAGAGGACAGCTCCGCCGAAATGAACTGGGACAGAAGCAGGGAGAATACCACGAGGATGTAGTATCTCAGCATGGCTCCCTTGCAGCCGTCGGCTTCAAAGGCATAGGTCCTGTTGATCTTGAAATTGATCAGCGATGAAATGATCCTGGCGGGAATGTATGCAGCCAGCACAGGCACTCTGAAACTGAATTTCCAGAAATTCCATTCCAGACCGGGCCAGATGTGATTGAACAGCGCGTAGATCAGCAGGCACCGGATACTGAAGTCGATCACCCAGCAC
>PITV01000097.1 GCA_017577285.1 Clostridiales bacterium | reverse complement strand
CTGCATGACAGCGCCGAACATCAGCTGCGGCCGCATGCTGGGTAGGGTGACATACCACAGTTCCTGCCACCGGTTCGTAACTCCGTCAACGCTCGCCGCCTCATACAGCGATTTGTCAACATTCTGAAGGCCGGCGATAAAGGAAAGGAAGCTTGTGCCCAGTGACAGCCACAAAGAAACGATGATCACAACAGCGAGGATATACCGCGTATCCTCCAGCCACAGAACAGGGTCCTGAATAACGCCCAGCGTGGTCAGCACGGAATTGATCAGGCCGTAACTGTCGGAAGAAAACAGGATCTGCCAAACAGAGAAAACGGCGCCCGAGATCGACGGCACATAAAAGATCGTTGTGAGGATCGCACGGGGAACGGGCTTGAAATCCGTGATCATCCACGCCAGCAGGAAGCACGCGGCGTAACTGACCGGGCCGATGATCACAGCGATGACCAGTGTATTCCTCAGTGCTGTTCCGAATACCTCATCATGAAGGAACAGTGTGCGGTAATTGTCGATAAAAACAAAGCGGGGGCTTTCAAACAGATTGAAGCTGGTAAAACTCAATCCCATGGAAATGAAAACGGGAATAACAGTGAAAATGAAAAACAGGATAAGATACGGCGCGAGCATCAGATATGACACACGTTCCTTTTTCAGCTGATGCCTTCCGGCCTTCTTCTGTATCTCTTTTATCCGGGCTTCGGATAAGCGGTTTCCCCCGTCAGTGAGCCTGCCGTCCGCCGTGCTCATCATTCACTCACCTCCAATCCGAATTCCTTCCGTTTTGTTGTGATCTCTTCATCGATCTTCTTTACATAATCCAGCAGCGTTTCTCCGGGATCCTCCCTGTTATTGATCACCCTGCGGAACGCGTTGTTCAGGTGTCTGGCCGTGAAATATCCGCCGGGCACTTCCGGTATCCCCTTCACACAGTACCACTGGCTGTCCAGTATCGCCAGTTCCGCGGCAGACCACGGCATGTTCCCGAACGCCTCGATATTGGCGGAGGGATAGCGGGCGGAAACACCCAGCTGATTCTCTATATTCCTTCCGTATTCTGTCTGCGTACCGGCACCGGTCCACCACTTCATGAATGTCCATGCCGCGTCCTTGTCATCCGCGTCAGCAAGCATCATGGTGCAGATCCCCGTTCCGGACACACTGTGGTTCACATTGCCTTCCTCATCCGGCGTTCCCGGAACGATCGTGAAACTCCATATTCCCCGGATCTCAGGCGCAGCCACCTGCAGCAGATTGTAGAATGTGAAATCTTCTATCACGACCGGCATCTCGCCGCTGCGGAATCTGGTCAGCGCGTCATACTTGACAGGCAGTTCGTAATCACTGTAAAGAGAGACCCACATCGTGAAAGCTTCTTTCGCCTCCAGCGAACTCAGGCCGCTCCTCTTATTTCCGTCGAGATACATTTCCCCGTTTCTCTGATAGAGCAGCATAGCCATTGTCGACAGTGCCTGATAAGATCCGGCTGCGGAATTGGGCGGCTGTATGCCGACTGTCATGTTCTTCCTCTGCAGCCTGCCGACAACATAGAACATCTCATCCCAGGTTTCAGGCGGTTCCAGGCCCAGTTCATTCAGTATATCAGTTCTGTAGAACATAACGCTGAATGTCTGGGTCTCGGGCAGCGCGTAGACGCCGCCTTCCAGCTGGTAGGGCACCATGGCGCTTTCCCGGAATCTGGCGGCCACTTCTTCAAAATCGCTGAACTCTGTCAGATCGTAAGCAGCCTTCCTGACCGCGTAGTTGACAGGCTCCGAATTCCCCAACTGCAGCACCACATCAGGGCCGACTCCCGCGGCGGTCGCGTTCATCAGCTGTCCGGGCACCAGTTTCAGATTCACGGTGATCCCGGTCGCAGGGGTAAAATCGTTTTCGATCATCTGTTTGATGATGTTTGCCTGATCGCGGCCGGCGGATACCCACACCTCGATCGTGCGGGATGTTTTGCCGGTATCCAGTGTACCGATCACGTTATAATCGATCACAAAGGATGATATGAACATATCGAACTCATGACCGATCTGCGCAAAGAAACCGGCCTCCGCGTCAGCAGCGAGCGGGGCGGCGGTACCGCGTATATAGATCCTGTCGATCTCAAGGGGAAGCTGCCTGATCTGCACCAGCCAGGAGCCCAGCGCCCCGATATTGTCCTTGTAGGTGCTCAGCCGTTTCTGCACCGTTTCCGGTTTTTCGCAGAAATCCTCCAGCTGGTTGCGCAGCGTCTGCAGCGTGCTGTTCATGCTGCCGCGTTTTCCTGTCTTTTCCTCCAGCAGCGTGTCACAGTACTCCAGAACACCGATCTGGCCGGAAAAGATATCGAAGATCTCCGGTATATTTTCCTCCAGCGAGTAGTCACGGTAGATATCCGGTGTTGTCCCGGTCATCATCACGATCCTGCGGTAGGCGCTGTTCAGCTGATATACGGAATCCGTGATGATGGAGACCAGTTCGCTCAATTCCCCTATCGTGGCCTCCATGCGCAGCACATGCCGCCCGGTTGTCAGAAAAACAGCCTGCGGAAGGTCGATGATCTGCCAGTCCGGATCATAGGCGATCTTTACATTTGCAAACTCTGTGAACGGGATCTCCCCGTCGATATAGATCTTTCTCGTGACGAACGAACCGCTGAGTATGTCCTGACGGGCACGGAAGGAAAGATAGTACAATCCGTCCGCCGGCACTTCGAATTCCCACTCGATCCACTGTCCCTGCGTTGCCCAGCTGTTCCCGCCGATGGTGTTCAGCCGGGTCTCGCGGGTGGAATATGGGGTCGTCAAAGGAGATGAACGGTCGGTTCTGGCGTAAAGCACGGTGTCAGATTTGCGGTATGTGATCTCCGCTTCGATGGCTATCGTTTCACCGCCGGCATCCTTCCAGCCGTTCTGCTCATACATCGCGCTTACTGTATCGTATGAAGGGATCTGCGGAGGATTGCACCATGCCGCCTCCGCAAGCACCAGGGTTTCACGTTTTGAAGCGAAACTCACTTCATGCTCGCCCTCTGTCAGATAAAAACAGTACGGATCGTTCTCGATCCCGGTATGGTCACAGGCAAAGACCGTGATCCATTCGCGTTCCTCATGCTGTCCGGGAATAATGTCATTCCCAGCGGCGTCCTTCTTTTCGCCGGGAGCGTTATCATCTTTCCATATCCTGTTCAGCGTGAGATAATTCGATTCTGAGAACGGAGCGGCTCCGTCCAGCATGACACCGTATTCGATATCCAGCGCTTTCCCCTCAACAGGGTAATATGTCAGCTGAAGCCGGTACCATCCCTCTTCCGTGCAGCTGAAAGTGAAACTCCTGCTGCTTCCTTCCGGGATCACGTACGCGGCTTTTCCGCCGATCTGCTCTGCGGCATCCTTTCCTTCAGCGAAGATCACCCCGGCAGGAGCATTCTCCATACCGGCCGCATGATACTGACTGTATGAGATCTCCGTATCCGCCGCGAATGCAAACGGGCATACAAAAAACACGGAGATCACCAATATATGAATGGAAATTACTATTCTCTTTTTCATACAGTCATTTCCTCCGCTCAGCAACACCTGTACAGCAAAACATCTATCTGCTCATTGGATCATCATGCTACCATATTACAATCCTGATGAGCTTCAGTCAATTGCTATTTGATTTAATTATATAACAAATGTTGTTTTCTGTCAGCAAGACAGCGCAAATCCGTCATCCGTATGATGTCTCACCGGATACAATATTCGTTACGGACAGCCATATGCTCCCGCGCTCCGTTTGCAGAAACAGAGGCTGCCGGTGAACAGCAGCCCCTGTTTCGCGCAGATCATGATCCATTCTTCAGTTGATCCGCCCTTAGCATATCAAATCGCTTCAGCAGACCTGACCTGAGCATGCCGTTTCCTGTCTTCAGGCAGACGATCTGACCGTGCCGCGGCACAGCCGGATCTGCTTTGGCACGTGGCTCAGTTCGCGCTGAAAACAGCGGTCATATGGTAATAAGTGTCAGGCTCATAATAGATGGACAGAGTGTTCGCACCTTCAGCGCAGTGCTCCTTCAGGTATCCGGCATCGATGGTGACCTTCAGAAGCGTCTGATCCGCATTACGCACCACCTTGATTGCCGATGCGTCAATGTATTCATCATTCAGTTTGATGCGGTCGATGAAGCTCTTGTCCAGCTTCTCGAAGTGTCCTTCGCTGTCAAAATAGGCCACCGTCAGGGTCAGGGGCTCAGAACCGTTCCTGTCCCAGCTGCTGTTGTCAGGACGGGCGATCATCTTATAGGTCACTTCCACAGGCGGCGGAGCATTCCTGAAGAACTCCATGTCATAAACAGCGCCCGCAACTACCATGACCTCATCGACAGCGCCGATAAATCCGTTCATGGTGGCATCACGGTTGCCGCCGTTGAACCAGTCCCACTGCGCCCAGTTTCCGCCCACGCAGAAGGTATAGGGACTGTTCAGCACTTCATTGGTACCGGCCGCAGTCTCGGCGACCTGCGTGTCATCCACATAGGATACAACTTTTGTGTTCTCCGCGTCATAAACCATCACATAATGATGCCAGTCATTCATATCGCCGTCAACGGCAGCCCAGTTGCTGAACCATCCGCTTGTTCCGGTGATATTGAGCGAACTCAATGCCAGATCACTGTTATACGGATTGATGACCATGGAGAAACCCGCTTCGTTCCCGTTGATACCGCAGTCTACCACACGATAGTAACCGTCCATCCACATATTCGCGAGGTCGGCCTTCGCGTAGAAGGAGACTGTTATGGAATTGCTGCCGTCTGCATCACTGAACACATCGATAAAATCGTTGTTCGCTGTATCGGCAGCGATCATTCCCGCGTTGCCGGCAAAGTAAACCGCGCCTCCGTCCATGCCTTCGACCGCGCTGATCGCGTCCGGATTGATCCTCCGGACAAGATCATTTCCGTTTCCAGAACTGTCAGCGCCGAGGTTCTCCGCGTCGTCAAAGGTATAATGCGCCAGTACAACGGGATCCACCTCGGCAAAAGCGCACGAAATCCCCATCATCAGCGCCATCACAAGCGCCAGAACAGCTGTGATCCTCCTCATGGTAAGTACCCTCCTTTTATTTCTATTGCATCACGCAATAATTTTCCACATAGATCCATCCTGCCTTTGGATGCCCTTTTACTCCTGAACAGCCGGCGCACCGGCATGGAAATATGCCGGCAGCATCCCGCATCTGACACACGGCTCTTTACAGCAAAAAATATCTTCGATTTGTCTGATCCTCGATGGTATCATAACACAGCCCTGCCAGTGAATCCACATATTGCAGATACAGATATACAACAAATGTTGTTATTTCTCTTCGATCCTCATGAATACCGGTATCACATCCAGAGGAGCATCCGCAGTGATCCATTCCGGCCCTTCGATCACTTCAGCGTTCTCTATGTTCTGCCATTTTTCCCCCGGAATATATACATTTCTCTTCCGCTTGCCCGGTTCCATCACAGGAGCGACAAGATATCTATCACCGAAGAAGTACTGATCTCTGATCTCCCTGCATACAGGATCATCCGGGCATTCCCAGTACATACCGCGCATAACAGGCGCGCCCGTCCTATGGGTATTTTCCATCACTTTCCTGACATAGGGCCTCAGTTCTTCTCTTCTGAACAGATACTTCTTCAGGATCTCATACACCTCATCCCCGAATGACCACACCTCATTGCCGTTGCCGGTATCAAGCGACATCCGGCCGTCCGGATAGAATACATCCTTCTTGGGCTGTCTGTCGCCATGGATCCGCATGACGGGACAATAGGTTCCCCATTCAAACCAGCGCACCAGCAGTTCCCTGAAGCCCTCATCATAGATATTCCCGAAATGGAAACCGCCGATATCCGTCGTCCACCAGGGGATACCGGCATATCCCATGCCGATGCCGGCACACAATTGCTTTCTGAAATCCTCCCAGCAGCAGATGATGTCGCCGCTCCATACGAGCGCGCCGTAGCGCTGGCTTCCTGCCCAGGCGCATCTGAGCAGATTGACCGGCTTTTCAAGCCCGGATTCCTTCATGCCGTCCCAGAAACATCTGGCGAAATACTGCGGATAAAGGTTGCCGACTCTCAGGTTTGAACCCATATAGTAGCGGTAGTTGCCGAAGTCATATGTTCCCCATTCCGGTTCGGCCTCATCCAGCCAGAAGATGCGTATCCCCTTGTCATAGTAGTTCTTTTTAACTTTCTCCCACACATACTTTCTGGCAGCGGGATTGGTGGCATCAAAGAACATACTGTCTTCTACAAAACGCATTCCGATCTGCTCGCCGTATTCCGCCCTGACGAGCAGACCCTGCTGATTCATTTCCTGATAGTTTTCGCTGTTCAGCGATATCTGCGGCCATACGCTGACCATCAGTTCGATTCCCATCTCTTTGAGTTCAGCCACCATTTTATCAGGATCCGGGAAAAACCGTTCATCAAAGCGATAATCCCCCATACGGGGCCAGTGGAAAAAGTCACATACGATCACATCGATGGGCAGACCGCGCCTCTTGTACTCGCGCGCCACCTCCAGCAGCTGCTCCTGATTGAAATATCTCAGTTTGCTCTGCCAGAATCCCAGCCCGTATTCCGGCATCTCAGGTGCGAATCCCGTAGCCTTTGCGTACAGATAGCTGATCCTTGCCGGGGTCTCTCCCGCGCAGATCCAGTAGTCCATCTGCCGTGTGGCACGGGCTTTCCATGTGGTCCTGTTTTTCGCAAAGGATACTTCACCGACAGAGGGATTATGCCACAGGAATCCGTACCCGCGGTCGGATACATAGAACGGCACACTGGCCTGGGAGTTCCTGTGCGCCAGTTCAAGGGTGCACATCTTCCAGTCGATCGTCTCTTCCTGATACTGGCCCATGCCGTAAATATGCTCATCCTGCGCCTTGAAGGTCACAGTCAGCGCGTAATCACCGCCCAGCTGCGGTTCAAACAGGCGGCATCGGAGCGCCAGAGCATTCTGAGGCTCCGTCTCCTCCAGCAGGATCCTGCCATCGGCATCCATAAATGTGATATGAGCATATCTGTGCCAGTTATCGACCGTTATCTCAGCCCTGATCCGTCCGTTCCGGATGGATGCCTTCATATCGGATATCTCAATATCGCAGGCCGTCTCCTCCGCCTCGAGAAGGGCAAACCGGTCATCCGCGATCTCACCGATCGGGACTGAACGCACACGGAAACTGTCCTCTCCCCAGGGAGACACCATCAGCGTCTCCCCTCTGTTTTTCCATATCAGAGCGTTTTCCGTTCGTTCAAAGTACCGCATATCACATCTGCTCCTTCCATTGACCGCAGCTGATCATTTTCATTTCAGACCGGTACGGCTTTTCCCTCTGTAAATCCGTATCAGTAACCGACCTCAACACAGGCCGCAGGTGCCAGCGGAAGTCCGTATTCATTGTAAACGAACTCCATATCGATGAAATACGCGTCCTGCAGATAACTGATTGCGGAAGGTTTCATCCCGCTGCAATCCACGATGATCCGCCCGTCTTTCATACACGCCGTCGTTTCCTGCCACCTGCTGCCGTTCCTGATCCGGAATCCTTCTATCACTGCAGGTGCCGCAAGGCTCTGCGAGCTGTTCGTTTCAAGGAGGATGCCTTCTTCCATATACCGCGCTCCGGTGATCGACGGAGAAATGCCGAACGGCATTCCCTCAACAGGGGTGCCTCCGTATATCTCGCTTACAGCGACGCCTGCGGCACGGCCGGCGAAGGGATATTTGTCTACCGGGTGGATATTATGGCAGTCTCCAAGATCGATGCCGCATACCGTATAGACATTCTCATCCTCATTCATGATATCCCACTGCATCTGCCTGAACGCGGGATAGTGTCCGTCAGTGTACTGAGGCAGCTGCATAACGATGCACGGAAGCTGCGCGTCCCGGAAAATACCGCGGTAAAGTTTCAGATACGCTTCAAACTGCAGCCGGTAGTCACTGCTCCAGGGAGAGTTCGCCTCTCCCTGATACCACAGGATGCCCCTGATGGCATAACCCTGAATGGGATGGATCATCCCGTTATAGAAGCGGCTGTCCTTTTTGTTCATGACAGCTGCATGGGAGGGTAATTCCTCCATCGTTTCGCTGTCAAGCCATTCCTCAATGCTGGAACCGCCCACAGCGGAGATGATGATGCCTACCGGAATATCTTCTCCCAGCATTTCCTGCAGCTGGCTTGCAAAAGCGACCGCGAGCCCGGATACATTTGCCGCCCAGGTGTAACCGCTGAATCGGCTCCAGGTCATCTTGCGGCTGTAATCCTGTTTCGGTTCATCACTTGCTCCGTAGGGATAAGTGAAAAAGCGCAGCATGTCCCAGTTGCTGATCGTCTTGTAATCTTCAATAAACTCCGGATGCCGTCCCGCGTTCCCGGTCATCTCGTTGATGGTGAGGGTCATATTGGACTGACCCGAACCGAGCCACACCTCTCCTACAAGCACCTTTTTTATCGTAACGGTCTGACAGGGTTCGCTCTCCCCCTGCAGGGTATATGTGATG
>PITV01000096.1 GCA_017577285.1 Clostridiales bacterium | reverse complement strand
GTGGACGCTCTTCATGCCGCACAGGCAAAGGGTGTGATCGTTGCGGTGGATTCCGGCAGGTATGCCGAGAATGCCTATATGGAAGTGATCAAGAACGGATTGCAGCTTCCGGTGATCGGCACAAACGGAACGAAGATCATTGATGAAACAGGCAGAAAACTGGCCATGTATCCCATGAATGCAGACACGGCGGATGCTGTAAGGGATTGTCTGGACCGGATAGGCTGCCGCTACTTCATGTATGGTGATGATTTTCTGGCAACTTCCGATGATGAGATGCGTCACCACAGCGAGATCGGCCAGGGCGGTATGATCGAGGAGATGTTTCCGTTCCGTTTTGTTCACGGAAAAGCGGAAATGAGGAAACTGTGCCGGGATGATATCCTGAAATTCTATATCTGTGACAACGGCGATCTGGACGGCGTAAAGCGGGAAATGGAAAAACTGAGCGGCATCACCATCACCAGAAGTTCTGTGCGCAATCTGGAGATCAGTCCGGAAGGTGTGGACAAGGCGACCGGTCTGAAGCATTTTGCGGACCGTTTCGGCATAGATATGGCGGATATCATGACCTTCGGGGATCAGGATAACGATCTGCCCATGCTGAAAGCCGCGGGATGGGGCTGCGCCATGGAAAACGGCGATCCAGAAGTGATCGCGCAGGTGAAATTCACCGCCCCGTCCAACGATATGGACGGCATCGCGCATATGGTGGAAAAATATGTACTGAACGATTGAAAATGTTTTGAGAATAAAGAAGAATCATACGAAAAAAACGGGCCGGATCATGTATCCGGCCCGTTCTCATTTTCGCTTTTCCATGGATAATAAAGTTCATCAGTGATCAGGAACTCGATCTTCGCGTCTGTCAGCTGTGTAAGCTTTGAAATGATATCATCCTTATTCAGTGTTTCGCACAGAAGTGTTGCTTCAACACTGGCGGAGTATGAAACACTTTCACACAGGACAGGGAGGGATGTCAGCCGGTAATTGACCTTATCCCACAGAGAATAAGGCACATCGCAGAGCATTCTCACGGAGGGTTTCATAACTACTTCACAGGCGGCTTTCACGGCGATCACCGTGCTGTGGGAATATGCCCGCACCAGACCGCCGGCGCCCAGCAGGATGCCGCCGAAATATCTTGTGACCACTACGCATACATTGACGAGGCCTTTGTTCTTCAGCACCTCGATCATGGGCATTCCTGCGGTGCCTCCCGGTTCTCCGTCATCTGAATACCGCATGATACCGGCATTTTCACCGATGATATAGGCATAGCAGTTATGGGTCGCGTCCCGGTGCTTCTCCCGGATGCTTTTAATAAAGGATAACGCCTCCTCCTCTGTGGAGACGGGGGAGGCGTATCCGATAAAGCGGCTCTTGTTGATGATATATTCATCAAAAGCGCTTTTCTGTACAGTTTTGTATTCGCCGGCGGCCATTACTTGAGAATGATGCGGCAGAAGCTCTTCTTGCCCTTGCGCAGCAGCAGACCGTCTGTCGGGATCATATCAGCGGTGATGACCATGTTCACATCTTCGGCTTTGCTTTCGCCCACCAGCACGCTGCCCTGCTGTACCTGGGTGCGGGCATCGGACTTGCTCTTGCACAGGCCGCAGATATTGAGCAGTGTGGTCAGACGGTTGTCGGCTTCCATGTCTGCTTTGATCCATTCAAAGGTGGGAACATCAGCGGCAGCACCGCCTCCGAACAGAGCGGCTGCAGCCATCTGCGCCTTCTGGGCCTCTTCTTCACCGTGTACCAGTTTGGTGCATTCAAAGGCGAGGATCTTCTTGGCTTCGTTGATCTCGCTGCCTTCAAGACGGGAAAGACGGCGCACTTCATCCATGGGCAGGAAGGTGAGCAGGCTCAGGCACTTTTCCACATCGGCATCGGCGATGTTGCGCCAGTACTGATAGAAATCGTAGGGACTGCACAGATCGGGATCGAGCCACAGGGCACCCTTTTCGGTCTTGCCCATCTTCTTGCCTTCATGATTCATCAGCAGTTTGAAGGTGCAGGCGAAAGCGGCTTCCTGTTCCTTGCGGCGGATCAGGTCGGCACCGGCCAGCATGTTGCTCCACTGGTCATCTCCGCCCATCTGCAGACGGCAGCCGTAGTTTTTGAACAGCTGCAGGAAGTCATAGCTCTGCATCAGCATGTAGTTGAACTCCAGGAAGGTGAGGCCGCGTTCCAGACGCTGCTTGTAGCACTCGGCGGTCAGCATGCGGTTGACAGAGAACAGGCTGCCGACATCCCGCAGGAAGTCCATGTAGCCCAGATTGCGGATCCAGTCGCCGTTGTTGACGATGCGGGCCTTCCCGTCGCCGAATTCGATGAAACGCTCCATCTGCTTCTTTATGCAGGAAACATTGTGATCGATGGTTTCAACGGTCAGCATCTTGCGCATATCGGTCTTTCCACTGGGATCGCCGATCATAGCCGTGCCGCCGCCCACCAGAGCGATCGGGATGTGTCCGGCGCGCTGCATATGGGCCATGGCGATGATGGGAATGAAGTGACCGAAGTGCAGGGAAGTGGCGGTGGGGTCAAAACCTACGTAGAATACGGTAGGTTCTTTTTCCAGCTGCTTGTAAAGTTCATCCTCATAGGTGATCTGAGCGATGAATCCGCGCTCTCTCAGGGTGTCAAGAACATTCTGCATAACGATATCTCCTTAGTATTGATGATATTATTTGTTTACTTTGCCGCTTTTGTGAATACATCATTGATCTTTTCCATGCCGCGTTTGATGGTTCCCACATCGCTCATGGAGAAGTTCAGTCTCAGCGTATTCAGATGACCGCCGCCTTCAAAGAAGTGAGTGCCCGGCACATAGGCCACCTTGTTTTCCACGCAGATCTTCAGAAGATCCAGCGCATTCATGTCATCCTGCAGTTCAGCCCAGATGAAGAGTCCGCCCTGGGGTTTTGTGAAACTCTTTATGCCGCCGCATCCTCCAAGCAGCGAAAGCATGGTGCTGCACTGTTCGCCGTATGCTTTGCAGATCTCATTCAGATGAGGCATCAGGCGGCCTTCACGCAGATAGGTATCAACGATCGCCTGGTTCAGGAGTGCGGTGTGAACATCGGTGGATTGCTTTCCGATAGTGCATTTGCGGAGAAGCCCGGGCTCGGCGCACATGAAACCTACACGCAGACCTGGGCTGATCACCTTGCTGAAACTTCCGAGGAATACTACCCAGCCTTCTTTATCGAAAGACTTGATGGAGGGCAGTTCCTCGCCGGTATATCGCAGATCACGGTAGGGATCATCCTCAGCCACGATCACGCCGTATTCGGCGGCGAGGGCGGCGATCTTCTTTCTGCGTTCCAGCGGCAGCGTTTTGCCGGTGGGATTCTGGAAAGTGGGGATCACATAGAGGAATCTGGGATGTTCTGTGCGGAAGATCTCCTCCAGTGCGTCTGTCTCGATGCCCTCCTCATCGCAGGGGGCGGGGATCAGCTGCGCCTGATACAGATGCATGCACTGCATATTTCCCAGGAAGGTCGGGTTTTCAATCACGATTTTGTCGCCGGGATCGATGAGCGCCTTGCACAGCAGGTCCATGCCCTGCGTAGAACCGGTGGTGGGCAGGATCTCTTTCGGGGATGCCTTGAATCCGAAACGCTCTTCAACATACGCGCTCAGGGATTCCAGCAGCGGTCCGTACCCTTCTGTAGCACCGTACTGCAGCAGAGTCTTGCCGTTTTTCAGCAGCTGATCTTTTGCTATTTCAGCAAGTTCCTGCTCAGGGAAGGAAGCGGGTGAAGGGTTTCCGCCCGCGAAGGAGATCATGCCGGGGACCGCGAGCATCTTGAAGATCTCACGGATGGCGCTTCCGGAGATCCCGTCATAGCGGGACGCGAATCTGATCTGAGAAATATCCATTGCAAACCTCCTGTAAAATAAAAACGCCATCCCAAAAGGAAGGCGTGTGAACGCTGTACCACTTCCGTTCAGAAACGGTTTTTCCAAAATGCCGTTTCTCTCGTGAACGCTGTATCCGGCGCACCGGCGGCAGCCTACTCTTAAACATTTCAGTGCCGTGCTCGGGGATGTATTCACCGGGGCCCTGTCACTTCCTTGCACCGGCCGGAAGCTCTCTTGAGACAGCATGCCCGGGCTACTTGTTCCCGTCATTGCGTTGAATGAATTATATGGAAAAAGGAGATGACTGTCAATAGAAACAGTGAAATTTTATTGCTGAGCGGCAAAATGTCAGCACTGATCGGTGGATTGCTGATGGCGGGAAGGCAAAAATGGCAAAACGGATTGACGGATAATATATTTATGCTCTATAATACGATTCGCCAATCTACTTTGGAGGAAGCATATGTTTGGACACAGAAGCGATGGAAAACTGATCAAAAATATGGACCCGATCGTGGCGTTTACTCCTTATCTGATGCCGATGCGCTGTGACGCGCAGGTGTTTTTGAATACAAAGGCACCTTATGATACGCTGGCGCGTTACATCGTTGAACAGGGACAGCAGGGACGGAAGATCTCTTTTATGGAACTGATCATCGCGGCATATGTGCGTACCATTGCCGAAAACCCGGTGCTGAACCGTTTTGTGGTCAACAAGCGCGTGTATGCCAGAACGGATCTGTCTGTTTCTTTTGCCATGCTTCAGGATACAGGCACGGAGGAACTGGCAGAAACGACGATCAAATGCAATTTTGATCCGCGCGATACCGTCTTTGATGTGGCGGACAGGATCAATGCCGTCATCGAGGAAAACCGGAAGATCGAAACGAACAACTCTGTTGACAAGATCGCAAAACTGGCTTTGAATCCTGTCTTTGCCAATCTTATCATGTGGTTTGCAAGGTTTACCGATAAACACGGTATCATGCCCAGAGCGCTGATCGATTTCAGCCCATTCCATGCCAGCATGTTCATCACCAATGTGGCGTCTATCGGATTGCCCGCGGTCAATCACCATATCTATAATTTCGGCACAGTTTCCTGTTTTATCGGCGTTGGCTGCCCTGAACGGAATATCACGGTCGAGAACGGCGTGAATGTACGTCACCGTACGCTGCCTTTGGGCGTTGTTGTGGATGAACGCATGGCCTCCGGTGCGGAATGGGCGCGCATGATGGTGACCATGAACAAGTATCTGAAGAATCCCTCCCTGCTGGAAACCCCGCCCGAACAGGTGAAATTTGATGAAGGGCACGAGTATTCCCTTCCAAAGAAGAAAGACAGGAAAGAAAAGAAACAGAAAGAAACAGCGTAAATCATCTCCGGCGGCGAAAGCCGCCTGTTTCATTTGCAGACTGTCAGAAAGGTGCGAAAATGATAAGACCGAAGGCATTGAAAAAAGGCATGTGCATTGCGCTTACAGCCCCGAGCGGAGCTGTAAGGGATGAGGCTGTTGTGCCCCGATACAAGGCATTTCTGGAAGAACACGGATACAGCGTCAGGGTCGGGGAGACCTGCAGCGCGAGGCATGGGTATCTGGCAGGCAGCGATGAGATGCGCACGGGAGAACTGAACAGCCTGTTTGCTGATGACAGCGTGGACGCGATTTTCTGCGTGCGCGGCGGTTACGGCGCCGCGAGGATCCTGGAAATGCTTGATTATGATATGATCCGGCATCATCCGAAGATATTCACCGGGTTCAGTGATATTACTGCCTTGCATTCGGCGCTGAACCGATACAGCGAACTTATCACTTTTCACGGCCCCAACGGGGATGTGGCTTCAGGGAATCCCGGCTGTGACATGTCATTTTCATTGCTGGAGAGGATGCTTTCCGGAAACAGCCTGAATGATGAACTGTCTGATCTGACGGATGATAAAGCAGTGACGCTCCGTGAAGGAACTGCAAGAGGCATACTGTGCGGGGGGAACATGACCCTGATCGCGCACAGCCTGGGCACCCCCTATGAGCCGGTATTTGATAACAGGATCCTGTTCCTTGAAGATATCAATGAAGCGGTTTACCGTGTGGATGAAATGCTGACTGAAATGCGTCTTGCTAAGGTGCTGTCCAGGTGCGCCGGAATCGTCTTCGGAACATTTACCGGCTGCAGGAACGAATATGAAAACTTCGCGATCCCGCTGGAGGAAGTGCTGAAAGAAGCATGTGAAAAGGCCGGAAAGCCCGCCTTTATGAACTTCCGGTGCGGACATGTAAGGCCGATGCACACCCTGCCGATGGGGGTCGAATGTGAAATGGATGCACAGAAAAAGTGCATTAAAATTTACAAAAATCCCGTGGACTGAGCATTGATATTTTGTGATTTTCATCTATAATATATATGAGACAGTTTCGCTGTCTTTGTTTTGTCATATTTTCGGAGGATAGAGAAATGAACAGAAATGCTGAATTGTACAATGATATCGAGAGCATCCTGCTGGACCGGGATGAGATCGCTGTAAAGGTGAAGGAACTCGGCGCGCGCATCACTGCCGATTATAAAGGGAAAGATGTGATCCTGATCGGTATCCTGAAGGGAGCAATGGTCTTTTTCTCTGATCTGATCCGTGAGATCGATCTTCCGCTGGATGTGGAGTTCATGGCGATCTCAAGCTACGGCCGCAGCACCAAGAGCAGCGGTGTAGTACAGATCCTGAAAGATCTGGGCTGTGATATCACCGGCAGACATGTACTGGTGGTGGAGGATATCGTTGACAGCGGAATGACCCTGTCCTATCTGAAGGGTGTGCTGGCCACCCGTCACGCGGCATCCGTGGAAATCTGTTCCCTGCTGGATAAACCGGCCAGAAGGCGCGCTCCGCTGGAAGTGAAGTATTCCTGTTTCAATATTCCCGATGCTTTTGTGGTGGGCTACGGTCTGGATTTCGCTGAAAAATACCGCAATCTGCCGGATATCGGTGTTCTGAAAAAGGAAGTATACGAGAATATCTGATTTACGACATATGAAGTAAGTAAACGGAGGATAATCCTTTGCAGAAAAAGTCACACAATATACTGGGATATGTTATTTTCCTGCTCCCGATCATAACGCTGGTCATCATCCTGTCCCTTCTCAACGGCAACAGGACAGTCGACCTTTCCTACAGCGAACTGCTGGGGGATGTGGCCAACAAGAGAGTCAGCTCTGTCACTATTCAGGGAAATTCTCTGTACACAGTTCTGAAAAACGATCAGAATGTGTATGTGACGACCTGTGCCCGTGACATTTTTATAGATGACGTTACGAAGATCGTTGCCCAGGAAAGCACAAAACCGCTGGATATGATCTCCACCCGTGACTGGGGGTTTGCACTGTATCAGAAGGAAGTAAGCTCCAGCATATTCCTTACGGTGATCCTTCCCACACTACTGCCGGTCATTCTTATCATCGCATTCTTCCTGTTCATGAACCGTCAGCAGAACAAGAGCGCCAACATGGCTATGAATTTTGGAAAGAGCCGCGCGACACTGGCGGATCCCTCCAAGAACAAGATCACCTTTGCGGATGTTGCCGGTGCCAAGGAGGAAAAGGAAGACCTGGCGGAGATCGTTGATTTTCTGAAGAGCCCGAAGAAATATCTGGATCTGGGCGCCCGGATTCCCAAGGGTGTTCTGATGGTGGGACCTCCGGGTACGGGAAAGACGCTGCTGGCCAAGGCTGTGGCAGGGGAGGCAAAGGTGCCTTTCTTCTCTATTTCCGGTTCGGATTTCGTTGAAATGTTTGTAGGTATGGGCGCGTCCCGCGTGAGAGATCTGTTCGATCAGGCGAAGCGGCACGCCCCGTCTATCGTGTTCATTGATGAGATCGATGCTGTGGGCCGTCACCGCGGTGCAGGCCTTGGCGGCGGTCACGATGAGAGAGAACAGACACTGAACCAGCTGCTGGTGGAAATGGACGGTTTCTCTGCAAATGAGGGCGTTGTGGTGCTGGCTGCCACAAACAGAAGGGATATCCTTGATCCTGCGCTTCTCCGTCCTGGCCGTTTTGACCGTCAGATCAATGTGAATTATCCGGATCTGGAAGGCCGTGTGGAGATACTGAAGGTCCATTCCAGAAAGAAGCCTCTCGATCCTGATGTGGATATTGAAAACATCGCGAAGAGGACACCTTTCGCTACCGGCGCTGATCTTGAGAATATCATGAATGAAGCAGCTCTGCAGGCTGCCCGTGAAAACCGCAGCAGCATCAGCTCGCAGAATGTTTCCGAGGCGGTGGAAAGGGTGCAGATGGGCCCTGAAAAGCGCAGCCACAAAGTGCTGGAGGAAGACCGCATCATTACAGCGTACCATGAAGCCGGTCATGCCATTGTGGGACATTATCTGAAAAAGTGTGATGAGATCGAGCTGATCACCATCGTTCCCAGAGGACCGGCCGCCGGTTTCACACTGGCTCTTCCTTCAAAGGAACTGGATCACAGCGGAAAAAAGAAACTGCTTCAGCAGGTTTCCATGATGCTTGGAGGCCGTGCTGCCGAAAGCCTTACCCAGAAGGATGTATGCACCGGCGCTGTGAGCGATCTGAAGCGTGCTACCGAGATCATCCGTGCCATGGTGACTGAATACGGTATGAGCGATGAACTGGGTCCTGTCTATCTGGGCGGCGGTCAGGAAGTATTCGTCGGCATGGAAATGGGCAAGAGCAGGGATTACAGCGAAGTGACGGCCTCTCTGATCGATAAGGAAGTCCGCACTATGCTGGACGAGTGCTACCG
>PITV01000095.1 GCA_017577285.1 Clostridiales bacterium | reverse complement strand
AAACATCTGTAAAGCGAAGCAGTTGTTTTTACTTTTCGTTCATCTTTCGTTCAAAATCAGGAGATATGATACGAATGTAAGGAGGTGCAGTATGAAAGACAAAGGGAAGATCCTTTTCATCGGTTACATAGTTGTTCTTTTCATTTTCACGGCATATATCATTTTTGATACTTTTGTTTTCAGCACATCATATATGACAGATGCCGTTGAAGTAAACATGGCGCTGTTTGAGCAGCAGCCGGACAGTTCTTCCCCGGATTCAGCAGGAACTCCGGCATCATCTGAGCAAAACACTGCGGCTGATAATGAGAGTACTGAACCCAATGCCTCATCAGACAACCGCTACTCAAGAGAAAATCCTTCTTATCCGGGAGGAAAAAACAGCCGCAGAAATGACACGCGCGATTCCCTTAACCGGTACGGAGGCAGAAACAGCAGTTACTCCGGAAGCGTTTCACCGGAAAAAGGAGAAATATCCGGTTACGCGTCAGATATGTCATATCAGGATGATAACATATCGATAACATTGACCGAGTACCGCGAATATAATTCTTCTGTCTATGTTGCCGACATCGTACTCAGTTCCGCACAGTATTTAAAAACCGCCTTTGCCAGAAACACATACGGCAGGAATGTCACTGCGGAAACATCCTCCATTGCCCGGTCAAATGACGCCATTCTGGCGATCAACGGAGACTATTACGGCGCTCAGGAGAAAGGATATGTGATCCGCAACGGCATCGTATACAGAAATACGCCTAAGGGAACGGATGTGCTGTGCATCTATGCTGACGGAACTGCAGCAATCATCAGTGATCTTTCCTGTTCAGCTGAAGAACTGGTTCAAAAAGGTGTATGGCAGGCCTTTACTTTCGGACCTGCGCTTGTTGAAAACGGCTCTGTTACTGTCGGCACGCGGGATGAAGTCAGCCAGGCTATGACGAGCAATCCCCGGACCGCCATCGGCCTCATCGATAATAATCACTTTGTTTTTGTCGTATCTGATGGAAGAACAAATCAGAGCGAAGGTCTCACACTGTACGAACTTGCTCAGTTTATGAAAAGCCTCGGGGTAATGACCGCGTACAACCTTGATGGAGGAGGTTCCTCGACCATGTACTTCAACGGACAGGTTATCAACAATCCGACAACAAACGGCCGGATATCCGAAAGGAGCGTGAGCGATATTGTTTACATCCGCTGACTGCATAAACAAGCATATAAAACTGACAGCCGTTTATTCAGCATTTCTGCTGCTGTTCGGAGCTGTATACGAGATCTTCAGTCACGGTGTATATTCTTTCCACATGATCTATGCTTTCGCGATACCGTTACTGCTGTGCGTTGTTCCGTACACATTTATTACTCTGAAAAGAAGATCTGTGCGCAGATTCTCATTAAGACTGTGGTCTGCCGCGATCGTCACATTCAGCACCGGCTGTATTGTTCAGGGCGCTTTGGATATATTCGGAACAACAAACGCTAAAGCAGCGGTCTTTTTTGTTCCGGGCGCCGTCCTGTTTATTTGCGGCCTGTTCTGTCTGACACACGATCTTTTGCGGGGATATGAATAAGTTCATTTTCATTTTGTTGCATGCGCCCTGTTTTGATGACAGAAACAGCAGTTCACTGCTCTGACCGCAAAACAGAAAAAAGAACCGGAACCCGCTTTGTGCTGCGGCATCCGCAAGCCCGCAGTGGGTCTTTCCTTCCGGCTTCCGGTATGCGGACGGAAAGGGCTCTGCCGGTAAAGGCAAAATGGCCGGCAGCATGAAAAATGACCGCGCCCTTCCGGGCGCGGCGTTCTTTATTTCTTTTTCTTTTATCAGGTCATATCCTGTTCCGGGAAGCCCGGTCTCTGCCTGTTTTCAGGCTTCTTCCTTCTGCTTTTCCATGTTGGCCAAGCCGACAGACCCGACAACGGCTCCGGCAGCGGCCCCGCCCAGAAGACCGGCTGCAGTGCCGGTGATAATGCCTTCGGCGGCGGCCATGAGCATCAGTCCGGCTCCTCCGCAGGCAATAGCGGCCGCGACACCCACACCGGCAATGATCTCGTATTTGTGTTCACAGCACCAGTCCCAGGCATCTCCCAGCCAGTTTCCGCCATTGATATCCAGCAGTTCAGTTTCGTTCAGTTCCACAGCGTTTACATTGTTCAGCATTTTTCTTTACCTCTTTTCTTTCTTTTTGTCAGTTTTTGCTTTATTTGTTTTTTTGTTCATCTGTTCTTACTGATCGAGGATTGAGACGATATCGGGGCCGCCCATATCAAAGTAATCGATCCTGTTCTTTTCATCCTCTTCATCCCCGATGAGCTTCTGTATGCTCTCGGGCACGAAGATGTTCACAGTGCTCTCCCAAAGGCCGGTCCAATCCACGATCTCGCAGATCTTTCTGATCCTGTTGGTGAGGCGGCGTTCAAAACCGCAGCCGTCGACCTTTTTCATTTCCTGTTCGTTCATTTCAGTCATTTTCATTTCGTTCAGCATTTTGTTTTCCTCTCTTTCACCCCCTTCCGGCAGGGCGTTTTCTTTCTGTTCTGTTCCGGTCTCATCTCCGGACATTTATATATACGAACAGAAAACGGAAAGGGTCACAGCATTTTTCCGGGAGATCTTTCCTGCCCGGTTTTCTCTGCCGGGCCGGCGTATTCCGTTGCGCCTGTGCCGGAGATGTGTTATAATCATGACGGCAGAAAAACAACACCCGGCAGTCCCGGGCATATACAGGAGGAACAGGATGCAGACCGGCAGAATGAACCCAGTCGAACTGAGTGAAACGGAACTGGAAAAAGTTTCCGGCGGATACAGCGAAGATGATTTCTACTACTATCACAAGGTGAAAAGGGGCGATACGCTGGGAAAGATCGCCTCAAAATACGGCTCAACGGTCCAGCGGATCATGGATGAAAACCTTTTTATCAGGAATCCGAACCTGCTCCAGACCGGCTGGACGCTGAAGATCCCGAAAAGGTGAGGAAGGATCGCTGCAGACGGAAACACAGACCCCGGCAGAGCCGTTCCGCCGGGCCTGAAAAGCGTTCCGGCGCGGGCTGAGGGCTCCGCGAGACATCACACCGCCGGCAGGCCGTTATATATATGTTTGACATAACAGTTCTGTCGTGGTATATTCACAGTATATTCAAAACAAAACAGAGGAGGCTCCCTGCATGAAAAAACTGATCGCTGTCATCCTGTCCCTTGCATTCGTTTTCGCCCTGTGCGTCCCCGCCATGGCGGAGAGCGGGTTTGAGACCCTTTTCACTCTGCTCAGCACCCGGAACGAAAACCTGGAGGAATTCTATCTCGGCCCCACCTACACGATCCCCATGAATGAAGCCAACAGCAGCAAGATCTGCATGCTGTGGTATGACAACACGGATAATACCATGAACATCCTGGGAACGGACAGATCCGGTGCTTTTGTGGGCGCGACCTGGAACAATGTGGATTTTGCCGACGGCGTCTACATTATCTACTCCTTCTGCAATGTGTGGGAAACCCTTGCCGGAGTGGCTGACCCCGGATATTCCATCGTGCTCGGTCTCCATCTTGATACCGATTCTTCTCTGTGGATCCAGAGCGCAGCCGAAGCCACCGCTTTCTGCTCCGCGCTTGAAGGCATGCTTGACTGATCATCCGGACCGGCATCCTGACCGATGCCGGACAGAAGAAAACGCGGGAGCTGCTGCTCCCGCGCCTTTTTTATATATTGCTTTTTGTTTTTTGCCGGCTCATTCGCCGGGCTTCTCGTGATCCAGCGGCACCCTCACATTTCCGGGGCCCTTCAGCGTGGCGGGATCGGGGCGTTCCTGCTCCTGGTCCTCCGCTTCCGGGGCATCATTGCCGCCGTTTCCGGAAAAGTTGATCCCGAAGAATCTGTTCACCCGGATTCCGTTATATCCGGAGGGGTTTATCAGAAGAAAAGATCGCAGATGCTGGTGATGACGTTCACGCCGGGGACGACGGTGCCGACCACCATCAGGGGGATGCGGGTATCCTTGGCACTGACTTCCACGCCCACTTCAAAGCCCACACCCAGAGAAGCACCCAGATCGCACTTGACCGTTCCGTCTTCAATGGCGAATTCAGCCTTGGCGCCTACGCCAAGCTTCAGGCTGCCGGTGGCCTTCACATCCATCACGACCAGATCCGCGCCTACGCTGCCCTTGACCTCGACCAGATTGGCTTCAACGCTCAGTTCCGCCTTGGCAACGGGTTTTCCGTCCACGCATCCGACAGCAACCGCGGCATTGGCGTTCGCGGCAGCGTAATTTCCTTCAGCTTCGGCGTTCAGGTTCAGATCTTCAGAACCGAGCCGGCCTTTTCCCTCAGCATGGATGACCTGAACGGCAGCACTGGCATGCGCTTCGGCCTTGACTCCATTGCTGGGACCGTTATTATCATCACTGGCGCCGCCGCTGAAGCCGGCACCGGAGGAGAGAACGATACGATTCTCTTCCACTTTGGCTGTTACTGAGCTGTTTTCGGATCCATCATCAAATGTGAAGATCTCTCTGCCGATGATCTCGATCTTTCCTTCAGGAAGGGGAGCGGATCCGGTTTCGGCACCGGCCATGGCGCACACGGTAAAGAGGGCAGCTGCCAGAAGTACCACAGGGATCAGAGTTTTGATAAAGCGTTTCATTTTGGTTTCTCCTTTTTCTTCTCTTTCATGCTCCGGATCCGTTTTTCCGGGCTGTATCTGAGGCATCATCACCTCACAATTATGTATACGAGCAAAAAAAAGAAAGGTACACAGCTTTCGATAAATTTTATATTTTTTCCGCGGGGCTGTTCTCCGGCGCTGTTTCACGGAAACTGCAAAGGGGCCGGAGAGGACGGAAGACTCCGGAAAACATCATATAAATATTTGACATAACATGCCATCGGTGCTATATTCAGATAAAAGAAATCGAGGAGGATACTCTGATGAAAAAATGGATCGCTGCGCTCCTGACCCTGATACTTGCTGTTTCCCTGTGCGTCCCCGCCCTGGGCGAGACTTCCTATGAGGTGCTGAAAGGGCTGATGGAAACCAGAAATGAAGGCGTGG
Organism: Clostridiales bacterium; assembly: GCA_017577285.1. Classification (GTDB taxonomy): domain Bacteria; phylum Bacillota; class Clostridia; order Christensenellales; family Aristaeellaceae; genus ZC3RG03. The sequence continues at coordinate 3,610 of PITV01000095.1, read as the reverse complement.
AAGAACTCTATCTGGGCACGCCCGTCACCATCACCAGCGAGAGCCCCAACACCGATAAACTGACCATGCTGTGGTATGACGGCGATTCAAAGCTTGTCTTCCTGACCGGCACAAACACCAACGGCAGGGATGTTATCTCCGTCTGGAGCGAAGTGGATCTTGCTTCCGGCATCTACCTCATTTACTCCCTCTGCGGCGTATGGGATACCCTTGCAGGGCTCGCGGATTACGGCTACACCGTCGTTCTGGGCCTTGCCTCCGGCGATGATACCGCGTGGATCACCAACGCCACCGAGGCCGCTGCTTTCCGCACGACACTGGAGAGCATGCTGAAATAAGTTCCCCCGCGGGACACGAATGATCGCGCCTGCAACGGAACACAAATGATCAAAAACACGCAGAACGCGGACCGGATCAAAGACCGGCCCGCGCTTTTTATGATCCGTGTCAGCAAAAACAAAAACCCCGCTGTCCGGAAGGCGGACGCGGGGCCATGAAGAAGACTGCTCTGTAGATCGGATTCAGTTCGCGGTGTCCTGCACCTGCATACCGCAGTAAATACATATCCCGTCCATGGTGCAGTGCTCAACGGGATAATAACCGTCCCAGCAATAGGTGCAGCCAAGATGCTTGCACTGGTAATAGCAGTATCTGCCGTCCCATCTGCCGCATCCGAAGCCGTCATTATCATGTCCGCAGGGGCAGGGCGGCACTTTGCTGGTGCCGGACACCACAGCCAGCGCGATCCCGGCCAGGCTGAGCAGCAGCACCAGTGATACGGTCACCGCCAATACTTTTCTCATAAGATCTCTCTCCAAATCCACCGGTCGAAAAAGGGTTCCGAAGGAAGTCACTTCGTGAATTACTTCGTTTGTTACATTTATCATATTATATGTAACAATATATGTCAACAGGAAATTTCGCGTTTTTTCACAGATCCGGCCTGTTTTTTCAGATATTCACAGTCTTTCCGGCCTGCCATGTGAGGAAACATGTATTATTTGTGAAAAATATCCCGCAGGGACGGAAAGGCATGATATATCTGTGCGGGTGCGATGCAGCAGACGCGCAGCCGTCCGCACAGGGCGGCATGGAGGAATTCTGTCCTCTGCCGTCACCCTCTGATAACGCTTCACCGGCTGACCGGCACGAAAAAGCCGCCCCGGTATTCCGGAACGGCCTTTTTTATATGTTCATTTGCTTTTCGTGTTTCTGTCCGGATTCTGTCCGGTCTGTGGTCACGGGGAACAGTCTGTCATCTGGCCAGCCACTTCTTTTTGAACTCCGCCGCGGCGCCGCGGGAGACATACAGCACATCCCAGTTCCGCATCAGAAGATAATCATCCTCTACCGATTCCACAGCGCTCATGCGCACCACACAGCTGGGGCCGCACTCCACAAAACGGTCATCCCGCAGCAGCACAGACATCATATCCCGGAAGCGTCCCCGCAAGGCCGGGCCCTGGATCTGCCTGCGTTCACCGCTGTTCTCCCGCAGCACCCAGATGGGCCGGCGGTCCTCCACCTTCACATACTGAATGTCCTCCAGACGGATCTTGCGGGGGCCGTCCACGGTGGTCACGGTAAGGGTATTCTCACGGGTGTCATTCATGCGCTTGAGCAGCACCTGTCCGATGACCTGACAGAATTTATCCCGGTTGATGGGTTTCAGCAGATAATTGGCTGCTTTCACTTCATAGGACTGCACCGCGTATTCCGCGGACGCGGTAAGGAAAACGATCTCTCCGTCATCCTTCTGCAGACGCAGGATGGTGGCGATCTCCATACCGTTGGTCTCGGGCATCATCACATCCAGCAGATACATATCAAAGGGGCCGTGCTCTTTCACGTGTTCCAGCAGATCCGATCCCTTCTGAAAGACGCGTACTTCCGCAGGCAGGCTCTGCTCCCGCAGATATTCCTGCAGCATTTCCTCTTCGATCGATAACTGAAACTCATTATCATCCAGCAGGGCGATTCGCAGCATGATCGTTCCTCCGTCCTATTGTTGAGATGACGCGGCCCTCTGCGCAGATCCTCCGGCAGAGGTATTTCCGGATTCCGGCAGGAAATGAAACCGCTTTTATGATATAAGTATACAGGACGGATCAAATGCAAACAATCCCGAAATATACGCAATTTCGGGCAAAATATACGCATCTCCGCCGGAAAATCAAAGATCCTCTCTGGTTTTCCGGGTTTCGTGGTCAGAAAGATCTCCGGTTTTTCTGACTCAGGGAACACACACCATGACCGTTTCCCAGTAAAGAGCACTCTCATCGACAGCAGTGATCGCGGCATCCGGCTGAAGCTCTTCGCTCACGGAAGCGGGTGTCCCGGTCTCCGCTGTGGCATTTCCGGATATTATCAGGATCACAGCCAGCAGGATGATCAGCCAGTCTTTCAGTTCTTTCATCTTCGTTCCTCCGTTTCAGATCAGGATCCTGTTTTTCCGGTCAGTGTATCTGAACAGTTCATCAGCCTTATGCTGCAATTATAAAAGATGCTGCTGTGAATTATCAGTTCAACAAAATCACATTTTCCGCACACTTTTTCACAAGCAAAGAAAAACAGTGAAAATTATTGTGAATTTTTGAAAACCCGATATTCCCTTCCGAAAAGAAACAGGATAAAAGGCAATCGAAAGATGGAATCAAGAGGCACCGTCTTTCATCTTCCCGGGCAGTGTATTGCAGGAAAATGTTAATAATGGTATGATAAATTGAAAAGACTTGTGAATGAACGTACCGGAAGACACGCGAACAGTCTTGCGGGTAACAGCGGATTTTCAGTATAAGGAGAAACAGCATGCAGGCGAGAGAGATCGGGATCCCGTTTTGGGGAAAGCCCGGAAAATACAACGCGATCACGGATGTGCCGGGGGTCGAGGTCGGCTTCTGCACCGTGATAGAAGGCGAGGCATCGCCGGACAACCGGACAGAAAGCGATTTCGCCAGGACCGGCGTGACGGCCATCCTGCCCCGGGGCAAGCGGCGGAGCGCGGTGTTCGCCGGCAGATCCGACCTGAACGGCAACGGGGAGCTGACCGGTACCCACTGGATCGATGATTCCGGCTTCCTGCACGGGCCGGTGATGATCACCAACACCAACAGCGTGGGCATCGTACGGGACACCGTGTCACAGTGGATGGTGAAAAACCGCTATTTCTATCCGGCCTATGCCGGCGGAAAGGAACTGCCCGGGCTGGGCTACTTCTATCCGGCGGTAGGCGAGACCTTCGACGGAACGCTGAACAATATCAACGGCTTCAGAATAAGGCCGGAACATGTGCTGGAAGCACTGGAAACAGCGGCTTCCGGTCCCGTGAAACAGGGAAACGTGGGCGGCGGGACAGGAATGTGCTGTCTGGGCTTCAAGGGCGGAACGGGCACCTCCTCCCGGGTCGTGAAGACCACCTGGGGGGAACAGTTCACCGTGGCGGCACTGGTGCAGGCCAACTTCGGCGCAAGGAGTGAGCTGAATATCCGCGGCATCCCGGCAGGAAGGCTCATTCAGGGCTATGAGCGGGAGATCCCGTGCCCTGCGCCGAAGGAAGGCGAGGGATCCATCATCGTTATCCTGGCCACCGATGCCCCGATCCTGCCCTGGC
>PITV01000094.1 GCA_017577285.1 Clostridiales bacterium | reverse complement strand
TAACAGTACGAATCACAGCACCTTGCTGAGAAAATCCCTGGTGCGCTGCTGAACAGGCTGAGAAAAGATCTGCTCGGGCGTGCCCTCTTCAATGATCTGGCCTTCATCCATGAAAAGCACCCGGTCCGCCACCTCACGGGCAAAGCCCATCTCGTGGGTGACCACCACCATGGTCATGCCGCTGCGGGCCAGGTTCTTCATTACATCCAGCACCTCGCCCACCATTTCGGGATCCAGCGCCGAAGTGGGCTCATCAAAGAGCATGACCTCGGGCTCCATGCACAGGGCCCTTACGATAGCGATACGCTGCTTCTGGCCGCCGGAGAGCTGATTTGGATAGGCACCGGCGCGGTTTGCCAGATTGACCCTTTCCAGCAGTTCCATGGCCTTCTTCTCCGCTTCCGCCTTATCCTTCTTCAGCAGCTTGCGGGGGGCGAGCGTCATGTTCTTCAGGATGGTCATATTGGGGAACAGATTGAAATGCTGGAATACCATGCCCATTTTCTGACGGTGGATATTGATATTCACTTTGGAATCGGTGATATCAGTTCCTTCAAAGGTGATGGTGCCGCCCGTAGGCAGCTCCAGCAGGTTCAGACAGCGCAGGAAGGTGCTTTTTCCGCTGCCGGAGGGGCCGATCACGACCACCACTTCCCCGCGTCTGATATCGGTGCTGACGCCGCGCAGCGCCCGCAGCTTTCCGCCGTCAAAGTGCTTTTCCAGATCGCGCACGGAAATGAGGACTTCCTTCTGCGCGGGTTTGACGTTCATCATATCAGTGGTCACTGTTGCGCAGCCTCCTTTCCAGTCTTCCCACCAGCCAGGTAAAGAACATGACCAGCGCCAGATAAATGGCGGCTACGGCCAGCAGCGGCAGGAACGGAGAATAGGTGACGGAGCGGATGATCTCGCCGCCCTTGTTCAGATCGCGCACCGCCACATAGCCCGCGACTGAGGTTTCCTTCAGCAGGGCGATGAACTCATTGGCAAGGGTGGGCAGGATGTTCTTGAACACCTGAGGCAGGATGATGTGCCACATGGTCTGCACATAGTTGAAGCCGAGGCTGCGGCCCGCCTCGAACTGGCCGTTGTCGATGCTCATGATGCCGCCGCGGATGATCTCCGCCACATAGGCGCCCGAGTTGATGCCGAAGGCCAGGATCGCGGCGACAGTGCCGTTGCTGGAGGAGGCGAAAATGATCAGATACATGATCAGCAGCTGCACCATCACAGGCGTTCCGCGGATCACCGTCAGGTAAACATTGCATATCTTGTCCGCCACATCCAGCAGCGCCTTGCCCACGCCGGGGCGCATATTCTCGTTGTTTTTCTGCCAGGTTGAACGGATGGCGGCCACGAACGCGCCGATAACAACGCCCATGCAGCCCGATACCAGAGTGATGAGCAGCGTCATGCCCAGACCGGTCAGCAGGTAATTCCAGCGGTCGTCATCGATAAAGTTCAGTTTGAAATCGGCAATGAAGGGGTGGAGCTGCTTTCCGGGAACCACCTTTTCCGCCATATTGTAGGCGGCCATCAGGATCTGCTGCTCATCGCTTTCAGACTGACAGGTGATCTCGATGCAGATGAAGGCGTGATCATACGGAGAAGCCAGCAGACAGCTGAGCTTTCCCTCTTCCTGCAGGATATATGCCGGTATCGCGGCCTTCTCCCTGGCCTTGGCGTTTCCTCTGGCGCTGCCGTCTGAAACATAATTCAGCTCGCAGGCCGTATATCCCGTCTTTATGGGATCTTCAGCGGGAAACGCGTACACCAGAATGGACATGCCTCCGTCCTTGCGGGCGTAAGCAAACTGGGTGGTATACACATCGCCGTCGATATCAGCGGCCGTTTTATCGGCCTTGAAATCAGCGGGCGCCGTGACATCCGCCAGTTTATAGTATTTTTCGCCGTTTCCCTCATCAAAATATCCCACCAGCCAGGTAGGTTTGATCCCCTTGATCTTCTTTTCGGTCACGGTGATGACGCCGTTCCCGTCCTCGACAGCCTCTCCCCCTTCGAACACAAGGATATCGGCGTGTTCGAACAGGATGAAATACCCGGCGGCGGCGACAGCGGCGATGATCAGCAGCACGATCAGCAGCCTGATCCATATCCTGGAGCCTATTTTCATACTAAACCAACTTTCATATAACGCCGAAATGAAGGAGCGGACACCGCCCCTTCATTTCAGGTCTTCAGCGCGTTTGCAGATCCTTCAGAAACTTATCACTCTTCAACGGGGATGTATTTCAGGATGATGGCACCGACAGTGCCGTCAGCGATCAGTTCTTCCAGAGCAGCGTTGATCTTATCCAGCAGCTCGAGATTGTCAAGATTGATGGCGATGGCGTAATCTTCCTCGGAATATTCGGTATCCAGGATCATCAGGCCCTCGTTGGCTTCCACATAAGCCTTGGCGGGGTTGTTGTCGATGATGACGCAATCCAGCTTGCCGGCGACCAGAGCGGCGACGGCGTCATTGCCGGTCTTGAACTGCATGACTCTGTCCTCACCGAAATCCTCGGTGCAGTAGATGTCACCGGTGGTTCCCTGCTGGACGCCGATCACATAAGCGGCACCCTCGGCATACAGATCATCAACGCTGGTGACAGGAGAGTTTTCCTTGACGATGATGCTCTGAACACCGGTGGCGTAGCTGATGGAGAAATTGACGGACAGCTGACGTTCCGCGTTCACGGTCATACCGGCCATGGCGAAATCGTACTTGCCGGCGGCAACAGAAGGAACCAGGGTGTCGAAATCGGTATCAACGATCACCAGGTCCATGCCCAGCTTTTCAGCGATAGCGGCTGCGATCTCGGCATCGATACCCACGATCTCATTGTTCTCATAGTACTCATAGGGAGGGAAGTGGGCATTGGTGCCCATGGTGATGGTATCGGCCAGAGCGGTGCAGGACAGGAGCATGCACAGAACGATCAGAGCGGCAAAGAACTTCTTCATTTTCATTTCCTCCGTTTTTCAATCACATGAAGTGATCAGATTTTCGTTTCCGTCCCCTTTCCGGGGAACAAGGTGAGTATAGCACGTCAAAATCGCTTTGTCAACACTTTTTTGCATAAAAATTCAATATTTTTTTATTTCATGCATGATTATTCCTGCTTTATGCATGCAAAATGTATATTTTTAGCTGTTAGAAGTTATTTTTGTCTTATGTGGGCATATTTTTTCCGGATCATACGATATTTTGCATAATTTGTGGATACAATTTATACAGGCAGGGGGATTTCAGGGGATCATATGCTTTCTGTGCTGATATTTATACATTCATTATTCATTCTATTCAGCGTATTCAGAGCACGATGCATATATTTTCTTGTATCGCCCCATTGGATGCGCTATAATAGGAACAGCCGTATCAGCAGTAACACGAAAGGAGATGAAAAGCGTGAAAAAGAGCGGAAAAGCCGGATCTGTGTTCCGTGCCGCGGTCCTGATCATCTTTTTGGCAGCGGAAGCGGCCGCGCTCTGCTTCCTCCTTTCCTCCCCCGGCATTTCACACTATCCACCAGATGAACCGGCCGTTTTATCCTTCAGCCGTTACGGTGCCGCATGCGCGGGCGGGCTGATCGCCGGAGCGATCCTGCTGCTCCTGCTGAAAAGAAAAGAAATAAGCACCCCTCTTCTCCTTTCCTTTCAGGTGTTCTGCATGCCCCTTTCCCTCCTGTGCGCCAGGCTCCTGTACTGTCTGGCCCGCGCGGGCGAGTATTTCTCCGGCAGTTCCGCAGTCGGTGTCCTTTATGTGCAGAACGGCGGATACATGATGTGGGGCGTTTTTGCCGGAGCATTGCTGAGCAGCCTGATCTGCGCGAAGATCTCAGAAAAACAGGGAGACGCGTTTCCCGGCCTGAAGGCACTGCTGAACGCGGCGGTCCCTTCCCTTCTGATATTCATCCTCTTCGAGCGGGCGGGTGAATATTTCACCGGTTACGGACGCGGGCTGAAACTGAAGCCCGGCGAAAGCGGTCTGTGTTTCCTGCCGCTGTTCTCACCGGTCCTGAAAAGCGGAAAGGTATTCCGCTGGGAGCTGTCCGTATGGTTCCTTGAAGGAGCCTGCGCGCTCATCCTGCTCATCGCGTATTTCCTCCGAAAGAAAGACCGGCACGCTTTCATTTCCGCCCTCACCCTTTACAGCGCCGGGCAGATCATATTTGAAAGCCTGCTGAGCAGCGACTGCCCGAAGTGGGGCTTCGTGAAAGTCAATATGGTGCTGGGCGGGGCGGTGCTTCTGCTGCTGACAGCACTCCCCCTTCTGCGGAAAAAGAAACGGCGCGCCTGTCTGCTCCGCTGCGGCGTATGCCTTGTTCTGCTGGCGGTGTGCGGCACGGGCGAATGGGCGCTCGATAAGGTCGATTTCATCCCGAACGCTGTGATCTACGGCATCATGGCGCTGTGCTGCGCCCTGTGCGCCGGAAATGTGCTGAGTATCTGGAACAGGGCGGAAGAGCCGGACACAGGCCGTTGATCTCAGCAGCATTCCGGAAAAACGGCCTTTGATCCATTTTGTACGCAATACGCGAGAGATATTTGGAGCGTTATATACGAATGAAAAAACGGCAGGCATGCACCCGCCGTTTTTATTTATGCCTTGTTCATGCAAAGTACTGTGTTCCCAGGCCGTTCGCCGCGGCCCGCGCTCAGGAGCACAGGCCTCACCGCAGCGCCGGAGAAACCAGAGACAGCAGTTCCTCATAGGTCACAGAATCAGTCTCCGCGTAAATGATCTTCCCCTCCCGGTCAATGATCACCGTGCGGGGCAGAACCGTGTTTTCCGTTCCGTACATATCCCACACCGCGTCATCCGTGTCTCTGGCGTAATGAAGCTCCGGAGGGAGACCCTCCCGCGCGATAAACGCCGCCACATCGTCTGTTTCCATGCTGTGATGGATGCAGAGCACATACACATCATCGCCCAGTTCCCGCTGCAGCCGGTCGAAATAGGGCAGTTCCCGGCAGCAGGGAACGCACCAGGTGGCCCAGTAATTGATCACCACCACCTGCCCCCTGTGTTCCTGCAGAGCGAACTGTTCGCCGTCCATCTGCTGAATGGCAAAGCCGGGCGCGTCCGCCTTTTCAATGATCACGGACGGATCCCCTCCGCCGCGCTCTATGGAGGGATCGAGGAAATTGAAGTATACGGCAGCGCCTGCCAGGATCAGCAGCGCGATGCCCCATGCGATAAGGGAACGCTTTTTCATCCCGCCGCGGCAGCCGCCGGCCTGTTTATCATCCGTCTTCGCTTCCGCGCCTTCCCGCGCCCGGCAATTTGCTGTACGGCCCTCATTCGCCATCAGCACGATCTTTCCCGCCTTCAGGGAGATGGCGCCGGCGGCGCATACATCTATGCACTCGCCGCAATTGATGCACTCTCTGTCTCCCACCCGGCGCACATCCATCCTGCATTTTGTGACGCACACGCCGCAGCCGGTGCATTTTTCGCGGTCCACCCGCACGCCCACGGGCGATATCCGGTTAAAGAAACTGTAAAGGGCGCCCAGCGGACAGATGAAGCGGCAGAATGCCCTGAAGATAAACACGCACAGCAGGAACAGGATGAACAGGATGATCAGCTTGTTGGTGAAAAGCTCCCGCGGGAGCGTGAGCAGCTCCGCGTTGGTCCCATTGAGGAGCAGTCCGAAAGCGCCTTCAAAGATCCCTGCCGGGCAGATATATTTGCAGAAGCCCGGATCACCCGCCAGAAGGGGGATCAGCACTGCCGTACCTGCCAGGATCACGTATTTGAGCCATGACAGGGCGCGGGTAATCCTGCTCCTTCCGATCTTGGGTGTGGGGATCTTATGGATCAGTTCCTGGATCAGCCCCACCGGGCACAGCCAGCCGCAGATCGTGCGTCCCAGCAGCAGCCCGAACAGGCCCAGGATCCCCAGCACGTAAAAGAACGCCGTATGATCCTGCGCCCCCAGCGCGTTCTGAAGGCTTCCGAGAGGACAGGCTCCCACCGCGCCGGGACACGAATAACAGTTGAGGCCTGGAACACATATGTTTTTCGCCTTGCCGGTATAGATCCGGCCCGTGATGAAACCCCGTATATTGCAATTGACCAGAAGGGCGGCATACAGCTGCACGCACTTCCTTTTGAAGGGGATCCTGGAACGGGAGATTCCTTTCTTTTTTTCGCCGCTCATATCCTCACCCCAATCCCAGACATTCACTGCATATGGTGATGGCCTTTTTCAGCACGAAAACGGCTCCGCCGAGGTACGCGCCGGTCACCAGCAGGCCGGTGAAGAAAACAGCCAGACAGATAAGCACCGTTCTGCGGATCCTCACTTCTTTTTCCGCAGGGGCATGCCTGTCCATATCCCGCATGCCGTTTACGATGTTACGCCCCTGTCTGCTCCGGCCTTTTCCCTCTGAAACAATACCGTACATGACGCTGAACAGGATAAGCAGATACAGCGGGGCCAGAAGATATAGCGCGTAAGCTCCCACCCTCTCCGGGCTGAAGACGACGCTGTCCCCCTCACGGGTCCCCTCCAGATAGATCAGCACGGTCAGAGCGATCCCGGTCAGGGCGAACAGGCAGACCGCGGCGGCGGAAAGCACGCGCGCAGCCCTCATCCTTTTTTCACTGCTGTTTGAAACAGGGGAACTCATCGGGTCACCTCCGCGTACAGGATCACATAGGTCGAACCGCCGTCAACATAATAGCTGGTGTATCCGTAGTTCCATCCGCCGCCCTGCTGCCTGAGAGCGCCGCCAAGCGTGTCCATGACCTCATCCGGTCCGTACACCCCGTCGATCTTCGCGTCAAGTTCCGCGCTGCTCCCGTTCATGGTACGGAGCATATAACTGACCGCGTCATCAAGCGAATAAAACAGCCGTCCTTCAAATCTTCCGCTGTAATAGCCGATGGTGACATCATCATACAGCGCCCAGTTGACATTGACCGCCTCATCCTTCCATACGCGGGAGGCGGAAGCCGCCTTCCTGCCGGTATTGAAATAGTTGTAAAGGATCCTGCCGGAACTCCCGTCATCCCAGGTGACATCCACCATGTACCAGTTTTTTCCGCCGTCCAGAGAGACCAGATTCCAGGCGTGTGCATTTTCCCTGACTTCCCGGATCACAGCCGCGCCGTCATTATCGGCATAGCCGGATACCATCCGTACCGGGATATCCGCGAGGGAACACAGCAGGCAGAAGGCATCCGAGTAACCGTCACAGTCAGCGCGGCCGTAGAGCAGCGCGCCGATGGCGGTGTCATACACGCTGAAACCGTCCGCGTCAGAGGAATAATATGTGACATTCTGACAGATATAGTCGTGCAGATATCTCTCCATTTCGAGGGGAGAAATCCCCCGGCCCGCCTGCGCCACGATCCGTTTTGCCGTATCGAGCAGCTGCCGTTCCTCGGCGTTCAGGAAGGCTTCCCTCCCCGTTTCATACATGCGGAAGACCCTGTAGCCGGGATAGTAGACCGCGTCCTTGAAAAGGATCATGCGGGATCCGTCAGAATGAGAAAAATTTTCACGGTAGATGCCGTATGACGCGCACATTTTGTGAAGCACGGCAAAATCATTCGCGCTCAGCTGCCGGTACACATCCGTGCCGCAGACCAGCGCATAAGTCGTCACCTGATCACGGGCATAGCCTGATATGGCATTCCTGACATCCTGCAGCGAATCGCACCGGATCGTATGCTCCATAAAAGTGACATTGCGGAATCCGTACAGACATGTGTTCCAGGAAGCATCCGCCTGATCGATGCCGAGAGACCTCCATATCCTCCAGAATTCACCGTTATCCAGCTTTTCGAGATACTGAAACAGTTCGGGTGAGCAGACCAGGTCAAACGAAGTCACCCCGCCCGCCACATACAGTGAAACGGCGTTCTGGGCCTCCGCCAGCGAAGTGCATACAGCATAACTGCCCAGATAGGTCACCCCACTGAAGATATAACAGTTGCTGCCGTATGAAACGCTTCCGTTATCGATGCCGCAGGAATGAATCATATACCAGAACGAGGCGTTATCCTTTGACTCGATCGTGCTGTACGCGGCGGCGGAACAAACGAGCGTGAAAGATGTCGTTCCCCTCTGCCTGTATTTCCCGATCGCCGCCTCGACCTCTTTCAGCGAAGTGCATACGGTATATTCCGCGTAGTATGTCACGGATGAAAAAGTGAATGTATAGATCGCGCCCATGTGAAGGATCTGGCAGTCGCCGAAGGATTGCATGCCTCCCTGATGGAGCGCGTCCCACAGCGGCCCGTCACCGTCCGCGCGGAGCTTATCATAAGTCGCCTCATCGCAGGAAACAGAAAAGGATGCCGTTTCCGTCCGCCGGCAGTCCCGGATCACGGAAATGACATCCTGCACCGATCTGCACGTGTCATCCTGTGCAAACGCGGCAGAGCAAATAAAGACCGACAGATACAGGACGGATAAAAGGATCAGCAGACGGGGGTGTTTCATACAGTCACGTCCTTTCACTCACACAGGTTCGCTGCACGCGGCCACGGACAGCAGCGATATATGCATTCCTGATCTCCCGCCGGATCACAGTTCTTCTGTGTCGAAAATCGCCTTGCTCTGCAGGAGGCTGCCGTAACGGGTCTTCCAGGCGGCGTGGACGGGGCTGGCATCCCAGGCAGGAAGGGCCTCCCTGTCCAGGTCGATCATGATCAGCAGATCATAACGGTTGTCACGGTCGATGCAGTTCCGGATCAGGCGGGCGCCGCGAACGCCCGGGATCTCATCACAGGAAGAGAACAGCTGCTTCAGTTCATCCAGAAAGCTGTCCGTCAGCACAGCGCGATCGGCAAATTTCGCCAGGATGCAATGCTTCATATCATTTCATTCCTTTACACGGTATTCGGTTCATTCCTCCAGGGGCTTGAACCCCTCGCCGAGCGTTTCGTGGGAATCTGTGATAAAGAC
>PITV01000093.1 GCA_017577285.1 Clostridiales bacterium | reverse complement strand
CTGCTGACCATGCCGGGCAATCTTACAGACTGGGAAGCCTTCTATAAAACAAATCTCAATATTTCCAAGTGGGAGTATCACTGCCACGATTTTTACGAGATCTATATCCACATCGGCGGCGGGCATTATTTCGGGCTGGACAACGAGATGTACGCGCTGGAGCCCGATCAGATGTTCATCATTCCGCCCTTCTGCATCCACGGTCTTTCCAGCATGGGTGAAATGAAGCGGTATGAGCGGGCGTATCTGAATCTGCGCCCCGAAACGCTTCAGAAGCTGGGGTTCGGGTTCGTGGATCTGGACAAGTTCTTCCGTTCCTATACCAGCCACGGTCAGAACCGCTTCCAGCTTTCGCCGGAGGACCGGGAGGAGTGCGTGCGGCTCATCAGCTGCATTCAGGAGCATCAGGCCACCAAAGCCCCGCTGGAGCAGTTCCATAACTGCACCCTGGTGCTGCAGTTCCTCAGCAAGGTGTGCAGCATCATCAGCAGCGCCCCCGCGCTCACCGAAACGGTGATCAGCAACAGCATCATGCAGGAGGTGCTCACCTATATCAACAGCAATTACACCCGTCCCATCCGCATCGACAGTCTGGCCCACGATTTCGGCATCAGCACTTCCTACCTCTCCCACGAATTCGCCAAGTACACCCACCGCAGCGTATACGACTACATCCTGTACCGCCGGGTGATGCTCGCGAAGGAAATGATCGCGTCCGATATGAGCCTGAACACCATCGCCTACCAGTGCGGTTTCAACGACTACTCCAATTTTCTGCGCATGTTCAGCCGCATCGTAGGCGTCAGTCCGGCGAAATACCGCAAGCAGATCCGCCAGATCCAGGCTGCCAACGACGCCTATCCGAAGGCGCCGGAGATCCCGGAGGAAGAAGAAGCGTAAAAGAAGAAATACAGCAGAATAACGGAAAAGCCTTCTTCCGCTCTGGATGAAGGCTTTTCGCGTATTCAAATAATGCAAGTCCGTACATAAACTTCATTTTGTCACAGCACGCCCATTTTCACCAGCTGCTCCCTGAGCCCGTCCTCCAGATGCGTTGAGGGCAGGGGCAGGCCCGCTTCCTTCAGCCGGGTCAGATCGTAGGCGCGGTGGCACAGATGCCCGGAGCATTCCGGATGGGCGTCCAGATAGCCCTCCAGCGGAATGGTTCCGATCGTCACTTCCGTTCCCAGCAGACGGCCCAGGATGCGGTAATACTCCGCGTTGGGAATGATATCGGGACCGCCGATGCAGAAGATCCTGTCGAAGGTCTTTTCGTTATCGACGGCAGCGAGCATGCAGTCGCACAGGTCACCGGCATAGACAGGATGAATGAGGAACTCTCCCCCGCCCACGAGGGGCAGGGGCTTCCCTGCGCGGATGAGATCCACCGTGTCATCCCGGCGGGAGACCTCGGGATAACAGCCCAGTTTGCTGCCGAAGCCGAAAATGTGGCCCGGGCGGAACAGGGTATACCGCATCCGTTTCCCCCCGTCCCGGATGAACACTTCCTCCATTTCCCGCTTCCTCGCGCCGTATCCGCCATCCGCAAGATACACAGAGGCATCCTCGTTCTGAGGAACGGCCTTGTGGAAGGGATGATATACGGAATCTGTGGAGACCACCACGATACGCTTTGAAAAGGCGGGCAGAACTCGCAGCGAAGTCTCCGCCTGCTCCGCGTTGAAACAGATGCAGTCCAGCACGGCATCGAAACATACGCCCGTCTTTTTGAGTGCCGTGCGAAGGGCGTCCCCGTCATTCCGGTCTGCAATGACGGAATGAACGCCATTCCGCAGAGGTTTGTTTCCCCGGGTGACGCACCATACCTCATGCCCGGCCTTCAGCGCTTTTTCAGTAAGGCAGCCGCTTACAAAGCCGCTGCCGCCCAGGATCAGCAGTCTCATCGTTTTCTCCTGTTTCACAGATATTTGAAAAGTTCAGTTCACGCTTCCGAAAGTGAAAATATCATTCCGCCGCCATAAAGTTTGCCGATGCGGGTGACGGCCGCTGTTTATGCCGTCCGTCAGGCACTAACTTCACCTGTCTGCTTTACTTTACACGTTCCGTTTATACACATACCAGTGAAGGCCCTTCCCGTACCCGATCTTTTCATAGAAGGGATCTCCGCCTCCGGTCATATGCGTGGCACCGAGGGGCTTCAGTGTGCGGTAATGCCTTGTGAGAGCGGCGCTGGCCAGCCCTTTCCCGCGGTGCTCCGGCACCGTACACAGGGGCTCCATGTAGGCCAGATGATTCTGCGGCACCCACCACATGCCGGAATAGCAGGCATACTCTCCTTCACTGTCGGCAATGATGACAGCGTACTCCGGGGTGGCATGGGGCGGCGGCGACATCATATGACTGAGGACTCCCTTATAGCCTTTCGAGGGCGTCCAGGCAGGGCCGTCATCCTCTCTGTCCCAGTCTTTGAAAGGGCCCTTATCAGTGCCGTGATCGAATCCGTACCAGAGGCACTTCGCCAGTTTCACGGGATCGGCCTTCTTTGGATCCACAAATGTGAAGCCCGCGGGCAGTTCACGGTTCAGTTCATTTTCAAAATCAAAAATGCGGTCCTCATAATCGTACTGCAGGGTGAAACCGCGCTTTTCCGCTTCTTTCATCATGTATTCCTGCCCGTTGAAGAGCATGAACCGCTGCCTTCCCCCGAAATCGGGCATGTGATCCATGGCATAGTCCTGCATCTCCCCCGCCAGGAATTCATACCCGGGACGGATCCAGAAATAAATATCCGTGACAGGCGATTCGCTTGAGACAAAAGCCACGGTCTTCTCCCCGTCCAGCCAGAAGCGGCTGGTATAAAGATATGTCGTATCCATCCAGGAGGATGTGACCGCGTACTCGAAAAAGGGAGCCGCGGGACCGCCGCCCCGCTCCCGGTCATAGATCTGTGTCAGAAAGTCCCACGCCCTGCTGCAGTCCGTCAGCAGCTGAAACTGTTTTGTTGTGATCTTCACGATAAAAAACCGTCCCCGCAGATTATTGTTTGAGAATACCGGATAAATCCTTCCGCATACAAGAAGTGCGGAAGAGTCTCCTCATCCGCATCTCTCATATGAACACGCTTTCTTCGGGCAAAGCCGCATACAGGCGAAGCACCTTTTCTCCGTCCCGTCGGCGCATGGTCAGACATTCGCGGCGCTTTTCTGCTTTTTTCTGCTGCGAAGCGCCCGGAGCAGCGCGGCTGCCAGCCCGGTGAACGCAATGACGGGATAGAGGATATTGAGGGGGATGCGCAGCGTGCGGTACAAAGTCCTGTAGCCGTTCAGCGGTATATCCACGACGGACGCCTTGCCAAAGCCTGTTTCAGCAGTATTGAACAGGGCGATCACCCGTCCCCGGGCATCCGCTGCGATCCCTGTTCCGTCATAGGTGGGCTTCAGTATCGGCACACCGTTTTCCACAAAGCGGACAGCCACATCCCTGTAATGGAGCGCGTCAATATCGATCCAGTCCCAGCTGGGCAGGATGAACAGATCGGTATCGCTGTCCATCGCCGCAACATAATCCGAAAAATCACCGTCATAGCAAATGGCGAACGACAGGTTCAACATGCCCTCATCCGTCTCAAGACCGACGCGTACAGGCTTTTCGCTTCCGGAGATATAATTGATGGATTCCAGCAGGGGGATCAGTTTGTTCTTGTCATATTCGCCCCGTACTTCTCCCGTGTTATCGACAAAGATCAGGCAGTTCCTCAGCTTGTCTGTTCCGGTTTCCACTCTGGTGGACGTGATCTCCATAGCCAGAAGGACGGCGATATGGTTTTCTTTAGCCGCTTCCCGCGTCAGGGCGATCAGTTCATCAGCCACGGTATCCGATACAGCAAAGCTCTCCTCACTGTAAGCCAGCAGAACAGCGCCTTCCCGGGCGGCGTATTCCACATTGTTCAGGATGCATTCCGCCGCCTCGCCGGCGGGAGTGCTTATCTCAGTGGTATAATCGCCGATATAGGGACCGGCGCTGTAGGCCACCCGCACTGTGCGCTGAGCCTCCCTGCCGGTATTCAATGAAACGAGCCCGAATACATATACGGCGGCCACGGCCAGAACCGCGGCGATGCCGGCGATCCCGGTTTCCTTCCTGAATCCGCGTCTTCCCTGCACCGCGATGAAGCAGAGCAGCGACACGATCCACAGGATCAGGAAACACAATCCTCTTCCGCCGATCACGGAAGCCGCCTGTATGAACACGGTGTTATCAAACTGCAGCGATTCCGCATGGTAATAGATACCGAAACTGAAGGCCTCATCGATCATTGTGCAGGTGACCCACGCCGCGGGAAAGATCAGCGTGCCGGAAACGCTGTCCGGCTTATGCCTGTAGAAGAAGTGATCGAGGATATAGGGCAGCAGCATGATCATGACCAGGGGCATCAGCAGCAGATCTGCAAAGCCCGGCAGGAAGCCCATCATGAACAGATAGAACCCGATGCTCACGCCGGCAAGAGAAAGCACGAAATGGCGTGTTTTCCTTGCCTTGCGGGTGGAATACAGAGACAGAAGCATCCAGAGGGGATACAAAAGCATCCAGGCGATGATGCTGCCCGACAGATAATTCGCAGCCAGTGCCACGCCCGCGGCCAGAACGGCCGGGACGAGGACGTGCAGTATGCTGTTTTTCTGCGCGCTTTCCACCATTTCTCCTCCAGCAGAAGCACTCCTGCATCCATTCCATGCCGGATACCGGAGCGTACAACAAAACGGCGTGTTCCTGAAAACCTGTTTCTGTCTGTCCGGATACGGCAAAAGCCGGGATCCGGGCTGTTTCATTTCACATTCTCAGTACACTAGATTTTAATATATCATACCGCTGCGGATTTGTACATAGCAAATTGCGCGTTTCCGGAAATGCACAATCAAAAAACAGACGGCTCCTGTTTGAAATACAGGCTCCTTCTCTTTCGCCCATCCGGGGCGGGCTCATCCTGCCGGCACGGTTTCTTCCTTCACTGCTTTTCGCTGCCGCTGCGGGAAAGGCTTATATGGTGCCCGCGTTTCGCGCGCCGGGAAGGAAACATCCTGCGGCGCCGCTGCTTCTGATGATATGAGCGGCAGATTCAAGCCCGGCTTGAATCCTTTTTTCAATGTTCAAGGCAGGCCCGCTGTATCATTTTTTCCGGATGGTCTATACTGAAAATGTGCCCGGCGGGCAGAATAACAGCAGGAGGTCGCAGAAATGAAGAGCGAAAATGAAGACAGCGGAAAGACCCTGTTCTCCGTCAATCCCATCAGCGGAAGGGTGGAATGCTACACGGAAGAAGGTCAGTTCAAAGGCTTTATCGTAACTTATCCGTTTGAAAATCTGGTCAGGCTCTACCAGCGCCGCAGGAAGCGGCTGGGAATGACCGCTTTCGAAAAAGTCAATTACTACATTTCCGATGACTCCGGCAGCATCTGCTGCGACGCCGATTTTCAGTGGTACCGTTTCAGCTTTGACACCATGAAGTGGGAAGAAGACGAATATCTGCAGAAAAACATGTATCCGGGCAGCAGCGGATATGACTGCCGTACCCGGATCAGCGAGGAAGAAGCCGTCGATTTCATCCTCAACCGCCGGAGAGAACTGGCAAACGCGGCAAAAAAGGAAAAGCAGCGGGAAAGATACTGGCGGAAAAAGTTTCTGGCGGAGGGGCACACGCCCGAAGAATGGGAAGATCTGATATCCGGGGCGGTCACTGACAGGGCCGGGACAGAAACGGAAACTGAAAAAGGCGGAAAATAAAACAGCAGCAGAAAAGGGAGGGAATGCACAGCCCTCCCTTTTTTATACCGCTGCCGTTCTGAGCAGTCTTTTCCTGTTTCTTATTTCAGCAGTCCTCTGTCTGCGCAGATGGCATATACACCGTCCGCCATGCCCTCAGACAGCAGAAGCTGATACCAGGGCTCGCTCAGCAGGATATCCTCCCCGTAATTGCTCATATAGCCCATTTCGATGAGAAAGCAGGGCATCTTGGCCCAGTTGTTGCCGGTGTAGTCATTGGTCATTTTTGTGCCGCCCTTTGCATTGCCGGTGGAGGCCTGCATGGCGGTGAGCATCATTTCATTCCAGCGTTTCCAGTCCTCCTTGCTGCCGAGTTGTTTCGCGTAGGAGCTGTCCTTGGGGGAGTATATCTGGATACCGGTGGTATTTTTGTTGTCCACCAGATTGCAGTGGAGCCTCAGCATGATATCCGCCCCGCCCGCCTCGGCGATATCGCAGCGGTTCAGGTTATTGAGGCTGGCTTCCTCAGTAGTGCGGGTCATGACCACATCGGCCCCCTGGCTGAGCAGCACATCCCTGAGAACGAACGCGATCTCCAGATTCACCACGCTCTCCATGCGGCGGGTAAGGGTGCCCTGTGCCATGCTGGTCACCTGGCGTTTGGTGCCGCTCAGGCCGGGCCCCAGCGGTTCGGTGCCCGTGGGGCAGTTTGCGCTGTGGCCGGGATCGATGCATACGGTGATCCCGCTGAGACGGCCCGGTTGCTGCGGACCGGGAGCGGGCTCCGGTACCGCGGTCTTCGTATTGTATTTCTCGATCAGCACCAGATTCTTCATGGTGGTGACGGTGATGAACACATTGGAGCCGTCATAGGTTCCCGGCATATCGATATGCCCGCTGAAAAAGCCGTCCTGTCCCTTCAGCAGGAACTGTCCGCTCTCCTGGCTGGACTTGTAGTTGATGAAGAGCATATCATGCCCCTGCGCCGTGAAAGAAAAGTCGACTCCCTTGTACGCGGGCGTGCAGTCAAGGGATTTGAGCGATTTGCATTCTCCCTCCGCCAGGCAGACCCCCGCGGTGAAAAGCACCAGTATCAGCAGGATCGCAGACCATTTTTTCATATTCCGTTTTTCCTTTCTTGCTTTGGCCGTTCAAGATGTGAAAACCGTTTCCGGGCGTTCAGGCCGCGGATCAGTTCACATCGTCCATATGCTCCACAGCGTATTCCATGAAATAGATCGCCAGGGTGGAAATGCCGTTCTTCTTGTGGTATTCAAAGCCGTTGCCGATGACCACAACGGTCAGCCCCGTATCCGGCTGGAAGTAGACATTGCTGGTCATTCCTTCCTTGTGCCCCTGATGTCCGTACCAGATGCCTCCGGGCATATCGAACACCCGGTCCAGCCCCAGCGTATACTGGCAGTCGATATGCACGCTGCTGCCTTCGAACAGCTGGCTCTCCGTCATTTTGGCGACCGTTCCCGCGGGAAGGATGCGCACGCCGTCCAGTTCGCCGTCATTCTGCAGCATGCAGATGATGCGGTTGAGGCCGTTGGCGCTGATATACAGCTGGCCCACAGTAATGCCGGTATTCTCCCGGGGATCGCACACATCATTGTAATCCGGCAGGGTGGCGATCTCCTTGTCCGCCGTCACCAGGTTTGTTCCCTCCTCGGTCAGCTGGCTGGCCACATCGCTCTGATCGGGCAGCAGACCGGGGTGGTAGGCCGCGTTGATGCCCAGAGGCTCAAACACGTTCTCCCGCATATAGGTGTTCACGCTCTGGCCGCTCAGCGCTTCGATCATGGCGCCCATGAGCCCGCCGTTGAGATTGGCGTAAACATATTTTGTCCCGGGGGCCACATTATCGTCAAAATAGCGGTTTTCCTTCCTCAGCGCTTCCCAGTTGGGATGGAAGCTGAAACCGGTCTTCAGTCCGGTGGTGTGGGTAAGCACATTCCTCACCGTGATGGGCGTCTTCGGGAAAGCGGGATTGCGCACCGGATAGCCCAGGATGTCGCCCACATCCGTATCATAGGAAAGGCCCTTCTCCTCCATCAGTTTGATCAGGCCCACGGCGGTGACCAGTTTCGTCACAGACGCGATCCGGAAACAGGTATCCAGAGAAGCCGGCTTGTTCTTGCCGGCATTGCGCCATCCGTAGGCGCAGGAAAAGAGGACTTCCCCGTTCCGGCTGATGATCACGGCGCCGCCCACACAGTCGCGCGCGGAAAAGCGTCCCTTCGCGAAAGTTTCAAAGGCATTTTTCTCTCCGTAAGCGGGCAGGAACACGAGCATCAGCACAAGCGCTGTCAAAACCGACAGGATCCTCAGTTTCATAAGCGGTCACCTCTCATATGTCTCATTCAGAACATCATCCGGTCTGCTGCGTTCATCATACCACGCGGACAGCAGACACGCAAGAAGAAAACAGTTCCCGTTCCCGCCGGGGGCCTGTTCTTATATGTATTTACATTTTCCGAGGTTGAAAAGGGCACGTAAATTATATATAATGAAAGGCAGCAGTAAATTGTGTCCGGCATGAAAGCCACCGGAAAGGAAGTCACCTATGAAAAAGCGCGTTATTGCCGTTACCGCGGCATTGATCATGATCCTGTCTGTGCTGCCCGTATGGGAGTCCGCCCTGGCGGCTTCCTGCCCGCCTCACAAATGGGGGGACTGGCAGATCGACACCCCGGCCACCTGTACAGAAAAAGGCCGGAAATACCGCGTCTGCACAAGATGCACCACCGGTTTTGAATGGAAAGATATCCCGGCGCTCGGTCACGACTGGAAACTGTCCCAGACCGTGCGCGAAGCCACATGCATCCAGACCGGCTCGATCAGGGAAAAATGCACCCGCTGCGGCAAGACCCGCAAGGTGGATACCGGCTACGGGGATCATAAATGGGGCGGGTGGTATGAAAAATCGCCCGGTCTGAAGGAACGTGACTGCCAGCTGTGCGGAAAGCAGGAGTTTTCCTATTCTCCCGTGCTGGAAATCTCCTTCACTGAGGTCTCCGCTCCCGAAAAAGGGTTTTATACAGAGGGAGAGACTGTTCACTACTCCGTTTCGGTCTATAACAGGGGTGCCGGTGACGCCACGGAGTGCGAGATCATCCTGGATGAAAACAGCTCATCCATCGGCACCATGGGCTATCATGTTACAAAGACGCTGGAACTGACCTATGAGATCACGGCTGAAGATGTGGAAGCCGGTTCTGTCAGCAAGCAGGTCACCCTGAAATGCAGAGAAAAGAAGCCTGTCCAGTCCGGCACCGTTACGGTGAAGACCGGAAAAGAAGACGCCGGCCCTGTTCATTCCGCCGTCATCGAGGTCGCCTCCGCCCCGGCGGAAGTCAGCGCGGAAGCGGGCACAC
>PITV01000092.1 GCA_017577285.1 Clostridiales bacterium | reverse complement strand
TGGGGTTGTTGCCCATGCCGAGGAAGCCCATCATCTCCACATGAGCGGGGACGGAAGAGGAGCCTGCAAACTGAGCATCGCTGTGCATACGGCCCATGGTATCGGTCATGCCGTAGGAAGCAGGACCTGCAGCCATGTTATCGGGGTGAAGGGTACGGCCGGTGCCGCCGCCGGAAGCGACGGCGAAGTACTTCTTACCCTGCTCGATGCATTCCTTCTTGTAGGTGCCGGCAACAGGATGCTGGAAACGGGTGGGGTTGGTGGAGTTGCCGGTGATGGAAACATCGGCATTCTCATGCCACATGATGGCAACGCCTTCACGGACGTCATCGGCGCCGTAGCAGTTGACGGCGGCGCGGGGTCCGTTGGAATAGGGAGTTCTGTTCACGATGGTCAGAGCATGATCTTCCTTCACGTCGGCAGACAGGTAATCATACTTGGTCTGCACATAGGTGAAGCCGTTGATGCGGCTGATGATCATGGCGGCATCCTTGCCCAGACCGTTCAGGATAACGCGCAGGGGCTTTTTGCGGACCTTGTTGGCATTCAGAGCGATCTTGATGGCGCCCTCGGCAGCGGCAAAGGACTCGTGGCCGGCCAGGAAGGCGAAGCATTCGGTTTCTTCTTCCAGCAGCATGGCGCCCAGGTTGCCGTGTCCGATACCCACCTGACGCTGATCAGCGACAGAACCGGGGATGCAGAAGGCCTGCAGACCTACGCCGATCCACTTGGCGGCCTCGGCGGCGGACTTTACATTCTCCTTCAGAGCGATGGCGGCGCCCAGTTCATAGGCCCACTTGGCATTCTCGAAGCAGATGGGCTGAGTGGTTTCAACAATGTTATAGGCGTCGATGCCGTGAGCATTGGTAAAAGCCTTTACTTCTTCAAAGTTCTTGAATCCGTACTTATCCAGAACAGGCTGGAGCTGAGGCATACGACCTTCATAATTTTCAAACAGTGCCATATTCTTGCTCCCTCCTATTACTCTTTACGCGGGTCGATCCACTTGACCGCGCCGTCTTCGGCCTTGAAGCGGCCGTAGGTTCCGATATTCTTCTCGTAAGCTTCATTGGGGCTCATGCCCTTCTTGATAGCATCCATCATCTTGCCCAGGCTCAGATACTGATATCCGCAAACCTGATCATCCTTGTCCAGAGCCATCTTCAGCACGTAGCCTTCGGTGAGTTCCAGGTAACGGGTGCCCTTTTCCCTGGTTCCGTACATGGTACCTACCATGCTGCGCAGACCCTTGCCCAGATCTTCCAGGCCGGCGCCGATCTTCAGACCGTCATCAGAGAAGGCGCTCTGGGTGCGGCCGTATACGATCTGCAGGAACAGTTCGCGCATAGCGGTGTTGATGGCGTCGCAAACCAGATCGGTATTCAGAGCTTCCAGAATGGTCTTGCCGGGCAGGATCTCGCTGGCCATGGCGGCGGAGTGAGTCATGCCGGAGCAGCCGATGGTCTCGACCAGAGCTTCTTCGATAACGCCGTTCTTCACATTCAGAGACAGCTTGCAGGTGCCCTGCTGAGGAGCGCACCAGCCGATGCCGTGAGTATAACCGGAAATATCCTTGATTTCCTTCGCCTGGATCCACTTACCTTCTTCGGGAATGGGAGCGGGGCCGTGCTTGGGGCCCTTGCATACGCATACCATATCCTCGACTTCGCGGGTATATTGCATGGAAACAGTTCCTCCTTACGTAAAAATAGGTTTCACAACTTTCATTGTAACACATATTTCGAAAAGAATAAAGTTTTTTCTTCAATAAATTATTGTATACTTTGCATCATTTTCATATAAATACTTCCGGTCTGATGCGGCAGTTGTCGCATGCCTGGCACACCGCGCGGCAACGGGAGAGCATTGTTCCTGTCCCCCGCCCCGTCTGCAGGATGACGATCGATCATGAAAATGCAAACCACACTGACGCCGGCACGTAAAAAGCCGGTCTCAGCGACCGGCTTGATATAAGCATATTATTTACTGTTTACTTCTCATATCCGCGTGGATTGTTCTTCTGCCAGTTCCAGGCATCCTTGCACATGTCCTCCAGCGTGCGTTTCGCCTGCCAGTGAAGCACTTCCTTTGCCTTTTGCACATCGGCATAGCATGTGGCGATGTCACCGGGACGGCGGGGGCAGATATCATAGGGAATAGTCAGATCATTCGCTTTTTCAAAGGCTTTCACTATATCCAGCACGCTGTAGCCCACACCGGTTCCAAGGTTCACGACCTGCGTTCCTCTGTTCTCCGCGGCATACCGGAGCGCTGCCAGATGTCCCTCCGCCAGATCGCACACATGGATGTAATCCCGCACGCCTGTTCCATCAGGCGTTGGATAGTCATTGCCAAACACACGCAGCCGCTGCAGCTTTCCGCTGGCTACCTGACACACATAGGGCATCAGATTGAGCGGGATCCCGGAAGGATCCTCGCCGATGCATCCGCTCTCGTGAGCGCCGATGGGATTGAAATAGCGAAGGAGCACCACGCTCATATCCCTGTCCGCCGCGGCGGCATCCGTCAGGATCCGTTCACTGATCCATTTTGTCCAGCCGTAGGGATTGGTGCAGCCGGTGGGGAAATCCTCACGCAGCGGCATGGTCTGATTGGTTCCGTATACAGTGGCGGAGGATGAGAACACGATGATGTGGCATCCGTATTCTTTCATCACTTCACACAGATGGATCGTGGCGCTCAGGTTGTTATCATAATAGTCGAGCGGCTTTTCCACGCTCTCCCCCACAGCCTTGAACCCGGCGAAATGAATGACAGCATCGATGGGGCCCGTCTCAAAAACACGCTTCAGATCATTCCGGTCAGTGCAGTCCCCCACGATCAGAGGAGCGCTCTTTCCCGTCAGTTTCTCCACCCTGCGAAGCGCTTCGGGGCTGGAATTGCTCAGGTTATCCAGCACGATGACGTCATAACCAGCATTCAACAGGCACAGCGCGGTATGAGATCCGATATATCCGGCACCGCCGGTCAGCAATACACGCATGGCACATTTCCCTCTTTCCTGATCTGCCGTGTATCCGGCATGATTATTATATTAAATACGCCGGTTTCCGTCAATTGCAATAAATTGATTTCTCTTTGCAGGAAAAAGCATAAACCCGTCGAATTATTGAAATAAAGAAAGCGAAAGCTTCAATTACATATTTTTTCAGCCGGTAAAACGGCTGAGAAGGGAGCAGCAAATGAAACTGACCGTAACCGCTAAGAACATGGTAGTTACCCCCGGTATTACGAACCGTATCAACAGGAAGACTGCCACCATGGAACGCTATCTGCGCTCCGATACCGAGATGATCATGCGCCTGCGCAAGGAACGCAACCTGCGCATTTGCGAAATCACCGTTCCGATGAACGGCGTCACCCTGCGTGCCGAAAGTTCCAGTGAGGATAACCTGTTCATGTCCATCGACAGCGCTCTGGCCAAGATCGAGCGTCAGATTCTGCGTCACCGCACCAAGCTGGAAAAGCGTCTGCGTGAGGATGTGGATCTGAACGAAACCCCCGAGTTCATCGAGGATCCCGAGGTTTACGGCAAGGGCGAGAAGGAGATCGTACGCACCAAGGAGTATCCGCTCCGCCCCATGAGCAAGGAAGACGCCATCCTGCAGATGGAACTGCTGGGTCACAGCTTCTTCGTGTTCGTGGATATCGATACAGAGGAGACTCAGGTGCTGTACCTGCGCAAGGACGGAAATCTCGGTCTGCTGGTTCCCGAAAAATAAAAAATATAGATATCAACGGGGTGCCGCGGCAACGCGGCACCCCGTTTTCATGCCTGTTTTTCAGACGCTTTCAGGTCAAAAGCAGGAGGATCCCGGTCCTACTGGATCAGGAACATCAGCTGCTCATCCAGCACATTGAACAGCATATCCCGGCTGCAGATGATCCCGTTCATCCTTCCTTCTCCACAACTGATATCCTTATGTTCGAATATTCCCTCCGCGCCGGTAAGCACCAGAGCGGGAGTTATTTTCATGTCCTCTCCGAAAATGATCTGAAGATACGGCACGTATTTTACCGATTGTTCCAGATCCTCTTCCAGCACCTTATCCTTCATTTTGAACTCCAGCGAAAATACATGACCGTTGCAGATGAGCAGCACATCCGCGTACACCCGGATGTACCGGGCACGGTTGAACCGCACCTCAAAGGCGATCTCCCAGTCCTCAAAGGGCTCACCGGACATCTCCCTCAGATCATCAGACAGCGATATCATCACTTCCCTGCAATCCCGGAAGGAATGAATCACACCTCTGGCATCGTTCAGGCTCCTGGCGATCCGCTGGCATCCCTCCGTCAGTTCCGTCATGAAGTTCTCCTCATCCAGCAAAAGGAATTCCCTCACTGTCCCGTACCAGCCGGAAAAGTCATATAAAGCATCATAGGGGCGGCGGTGTCGGATCATGCCGTACCAGCGGGCATCCTCATCCCTGTAGCAGAATTCCCGCATCAAAGCACTGCTGAACAGACACGCGTTCACTTCGTGCCGTTTCACGCCAAGCTGAAGGGCGATCTCCGATGCCTTGATCCCGTCTCTTCTGCAGATCGCTCCGTATATATCTTTTTCGAGTTTTGATAATCCTTCCGTCATTTCTGTTCATTCCGGTTAACAAACAGGGCTGCCGCAAAAAGCACGGCAACCCTGTTTTTATATTACAGCAGACTGCGCTGGATCTTTCCAGATACGGTCTTGGGCAGACTGTCGCGGAACACCACGATGCGAGGATACTTGTAAGGCGCTGTATGCTGCTTAACGTAGTTCTGAATTTCTTTCTTCAGTTCTTCCGTGGGCTCTTTTCCCTTCACCAGCACGATACTTGCCTTCACGACCTGGCCGCGTACATCATCCGGCTCTGCGGATACGCCGCATTCCAGCACATAAGGAAGTTCCATGATAACAGATTCGATCTCAAAGGGCCCGATGCGGTATCCGCTGGATTTGATCACATCATCCACGCGGCCCACATACCAGAAATAGCCGTCCTCATCCTGCCATGCCATGTCGCCGGTATGATACCAGCCGTCATGCCAGACCTCATCTGTCTTTTCCTTGTCCTGATAATAGCCCTTGTACAATCCGCAGGGGATGCTGTTCTGCGTATTGATGCAGATCTCGCCGCTGGTACCTGTGCTTACCCTGTTTCCGTCATGATCCAGCAGGGCAATATCATACAGCGGTACAGCCTTGCCCATGCTTCCGAATTTATGCGGAGCGCCCGCCAGGTTGGCAATGGACAGGGTGGTCTCTGTCTGTCCGAAGCCCTCCATCACAGAGAGCCCGGTCAGTTTTTCAAACTGGCGGAGCACCTCTGGATTGGTGGCCTCGCCCGCGGTCGTCGCCCTCCGGACTGAGCTGAAATCGTACTGTCTCAGATCCTGCTTGGCCATCATGCGCAGCATGGTGGGCGGCGCGCAGAAGGTGGTGATATTGTATTTCTTGAACATAGGCAGGATAACGGCGGCATCAAAGCGGTCAAAGTCATATACGAATACCGCTCCCTCACACAGCCACTGCCCGTACAGCTTGCCCCACAGCGCCTTGCCCCAGCCGGTATCGGAAATGGTAAAGTGCAGCCCGTCGCGCTGAACCGTATGCCAGTATTTGGCGGTAATGTAATGTCCGAGCGGATATTTGTAGCTGTGCGCGGCGATCTTGGGATATCCGGTGGTGCCGCTGGTAAAGAACATCAGCATGGTATCGTTTCCGCAGGGGGTATCGGCTGTGCGCTCAAAAGCATGGCTGAAGAGAGACACTTCCTTATCGTAGTCATGCCATCCCTCTCTCGCCTCGCCCACGCAGATCTTCAGCTGCAGGCCGGGAGCGGTCTGCGCGGCTTCCTCCACCCGCTCTGGGGTGTTGTCATCGCTGGTGCAGATGATGGCCTTAACGCCGGCTGCATTGAAACGGTATTCATAGTCATGCGCCTGCAGCTGGCTCGTGGCGGGAATGGCAACCGCGCCCAGCTTGTGCAGGGCGATGATGGTGGGCCAGAACTGCCAGTGACGTTTCAGCACCAGCATGACGCGGTCGCCCTTTTCGATGCCGAGAGAACGCAGATAGTTGGCGGTCTGGGCGCTCAGACGCTTCATATCGCGGAAGGTGAACCGTTTCTCATTCATGTGCTTGTCCACATGCAGCATCGCCAGTTTTTCAGGATATTTCTGAGCGATCTTATCCACGATATCAAAGCCGAAATTGAACTTGTCCTCATTGGTGAAGCTGATCTCCTTCAGCGCGCCGTTCTCATCCTCACGGGTGCGGATGAAGCTCTCGCTCACCAGCTTCTCACTCTGACCGGTCACGACCACGCTGTCGCGGATCTCTTTCTCCGCCTTGTCCTCTCCGGGAAGGACGACTGCCAGGAACAGGCATTCCTTCCCGTCCACCGCGATCATTCCGTGAGGTGTGGAGGAGTTGTAATAAATGCTGTCACCCTCGTTCAGAATCTCGATATGGTCACCCACCTGCACCTTCAGGGTACCAGAAATGACCAGGTCGAATTCCTGACCCGAATGGGTGGTCAGATGGATGGGCCTGTGCTGCTGCTCCGCCTGAAAATCATAGCGAACCCAGTAGGGCTCGGCGATCTTTTTGGTGAACATTGGCGCCAGATTCTGGATCTGGATGCCTTTTTCACGGGCAGTGGTCACGCCCTGGCCCTTGCGGGTCACGGTATAGTTGGAAAGGTGGGCGCTGTGGCCTTCCAGCAGGTCGGTGATCTCGATGCCGAACGCCAGAGCACACTTGTGGATAAACGTGAAAGGCATATCCACATTGCCGCTCTCATAGGTGATATAGGTACTCTCATCAAGCCCGGTCGCCTGTGCCATATCGGCATAGCTGCGGCCCAGGATATTGCGCATTTCACGGATACGCTGCGCGATCTCTCTCAGAGAAGATTCTGTGTTGTTCATAAGCCATCTCCATTCACGCCCGTCCCGCCCGCGAATACCGGATGGTGAAAACATATCGTTTTCCGTGTCATCCGTTTTCCGCATCATCGGGACCGGCAAAAAAATAATCCCAAAGCGCTTGCTTTGAGACGGGCATAATACTCGCGGTACCACTCAAATTGCGATCTGACGATCGCCTCTCCGGCTCGCGGATCTTTCACAGGATCCGGTAAGCCTTTGGCATTTACGCAGCCTTTACGGGAAACATTACTCATTTCTTTTCACATTTCCGGCTCGGAAGGGATGGGTCTGTGGGATCCGTGCTGCCGTTTTGCACCTTACAACGGCTCTCTGAAAGCGCTTCGCCCGACCGTCTTCGTCATAGCCTTTCTATTCAATTGCCGTTAATATAGCACAAATGATCTTGAAAGTAAACACAAAACCGAAAAAAAGACAATTTCATGTTTACAATGTCCGCAGATCAAAGTCCTCTTCATTGCACCCGTTCTGTGCTATACTGTATGTACCGGATTTGTTGATAACAGAAGGATCTGATATGGACAGAATGATCGATATAAAGGACGCGAAGTCTGTCAATGAAAATGATCTGGAACAGATCACCGGCGGTACCGAAGCCGCGCAGGTTTACGCGGCGGCGGAAAAGAGAGTGAAAGAGGTGACCGGCTGCAGAAAAGACTGTCACTGCTATGAGTGCACCCGTCCCTACGCCAAAGGCCGTGTCATTATCGGGCTGCCCCGCTGATCCCTGTCAGCCGGGAGCACCATTTCGGAGCACACATGAAAACCTGCCGGAAATTCAAAACCGGCAGGTTTTTCATATGCAAATGCTGCTCCTCTGTTCCGTCAATCGGCGGTCATATCCACATTCTCCAGAAAATCGTTTCCGTTTACATCCGGGCCCACCTTTGTATAGACCAGTGAAAAACGGTAGCAGCTGTATTTACTGTCACGGGGCTCCACCGCGAATTTCTCATATTTACCGGTGTCGGGATTCTTCTGGGCAGCCCCCTGCTGGGAAATGTACAGTTTATAAACTTCTTTCGCCTTCTCAAACCCGGTCATTCCGTCAAAGGCGGATAAAGGCTGATCCCAGTCCATCTCAATGGTATTCTCCCGGCCCAGGTGCAGGTAGACCTTCTTCACCTGCCAGGTTCCCCATGAAAGAGAACCGGTATACTTCTTTTCATCCGCGGCATAATCCGCGCATTTCACGCAGGCATCGGCACACACCAGATGTCCCCCGTGCCCGTATTCTCCCTTCACATCGTGGGTCACGACCACTTCCGGCTTGAACCGGCGGAAAAGCGCTGTAATGTAACTCCAGGTCTCCTGTTTTCCCCACGCCTTGTATTCGGTATCCAGCTTCGTGCTGTACTTGTCCCAGAAATCACCGATGACCGGATATCCGCGCAGGCCGCACGCCCACATGACATTCAGCAGTTCCGTGCGCCGCTGTGAGGTGTTGCAGGTCATATAGGCAACCACGACATTCTTTCCGTATTCCGCGGCATAGGACGGTATGGCGCCTCCGAAAAACAGGATCTCATCATCCGGGTGCGCCACAAGGAACATGATATCCGCTTTTTCCGGAGGATCATTCCACCGCTGCACCCAGTCAGGGATCGCTCCCTCGGTAAACACATAGATCTCGTTCAGCTGAAGCGCATGGCTGGTGCCTTTCCCGTTCATGATCTTCACGCCGTCCACGCCGTCCAATTCCACATACTCATGGGCATACCGGGCGTCATACTCACCGAAAAGCACCCATTCCCCGTCCCGGAGCACCTGCAGCCGCCAGGGACGCAGCGTATCCCAGAAACAGATATACACGCCGTATATCTTCTCGCCCTCCGGCGCCGTCAGCTGAATATAGGTATTATGCTCCTTATAGCTTGTCCAGTAGGTGGAGATATCCAGGTCGCATATCCGGGATATCTTGTACTTGCCGTTAGAATTTTTGATTTTGCATTCCGCGGTGATGTCCCGCGCCCCGTCCTCGGCGCAGGCCGCGCCGAGCAGAAGGAACAGCAGCAGTATCACTGCCGGAATGACATGCCAGATTTTTTTCATTCGTGCCTCATTTATACAGAAGTGAAAGTGATTCAAAGATCCTGTCCGCCGAGGACGCGTTTAGCCAGATCCTCGTAAGCCATCCCGATATGCCCCATCTCATA
>PITV01000091.1 GCA_017577285.1 Clostridiales bacterium | reverse complement strand
ACCCTGTTCTATATCCTTGCCACCCGCAAGAAGAGCCCCGTCTTCCTGGGAAGCTCCTTCGCTTTCATCAGCCCCCTGTGCGGCGCTCTGGCCTTCGGCTACATGGGCATCTTCCTGGGCGCTGTGTTCGCCGGTGCTGTGTATCTGATCATCGCGCTGATCATCAGGTTCACCGGATCCAAGTGGGTCAACAAACTGCTGCCTCCCGTTGTCATCGGCCCCACCGTGGCCCTGATCGGACTTTCTCTTTGCGGCAGCGCTGTGAACAACCTTAACAATACCGCCGTTTCCGACAGCAATTACAGCCTGATCCACATCGCGCTGGGCATCTTCGCCTTCGGCATGACTGTGTGGGCTTCCGTCAAGGGCGGCAAGGGCCTGAAGATGATCCCCTTCATCATCGGTATCCTGTCTGCCTACATCGTGGGTCTCATCCTCACCCTGATCGGCAACGCGACTGAATGCGCCGCCCTGCAGATCATCAACCTGTCCGCTTTCGATGATATGAAGATCTTCCAGATCCCTCACTTCACCTTCCTGGGCCTCTTCGGTGTCGGCAATGACGCCGGTCAGGTCGCCAACGGGATCAACGGGATCGGCGATGTCATCAGCGTGTTCATGCTGTTCGCTCCCGTTGCCTTCGTAACGCTGGCCGAGCATATCGCTGACCACAAGAACCTGTCCTCCATCATCAACCGTGACCTGATCACCGATCCCGGTCTGGATCACAGCCTGCTGGGCGATGGTGCCGGCTCCATTATCGGTTCCTTCTTCGGCGGCTGCCCCAACACCACCTACGGTGAGTCTGTCGGCTGCGTGGCCATCACCGGCAACGCCTCTGTTTCCACCATCATCATCGCTGCCATCTACTGCATCGTGCTGGCCTTCTTCGGCCCCTTCGCCGCGTTCGTCAACTCCATTCCCTCCTGCATCACCGGCGGCGTCTGCATCGCCCTGTACGGCTTCATCGCTGTATCCGGTCTGAAGATGCTGCAGCCTGTTGACCTGGGCGACAACCGCAATCTGTTCGTTGTGGCTGCCATCCTGGTGTGCGGCATCGGCGGTCTGACCCTGAAGTTCGGTGACATCGCCAATCCCGTGATCGAGATCAGCGCCATCGCCACCGGCCTGATCCTGGGCATCCTGGTGAATGTGATCTTCAACCGCCGCAAGGGCGAGAAGAAGGCTGAAGACACGGCTGAATAACTGTGATCTGAATAGCTGACCATTACAGGCGGCCGGAGCGATCCGGCCGCTTTTGCTGTTCAGGGGCGGAAACCATGCATATCAGTAATGTGAAAAAATCTTTCTTCTTTTATTGTCCCTTTCTGCTTGCCGTTCGTATATATAGATGTCCGGACAAAAGAGAGGCCGGAACAGAAAAAAGCCTGCACAGGCAGGCGGTGAAAGAGAAAAGAAAGAGGAAAGAAACAATGAGGAAAGTGATGACGATCGCCTGGATCCCGCTGATCGATACGGGAACGCCGGTCAGATCAAGGCAGCCGTGGATGAAACTCCCTTACCGATACCGCCATTCATCACGGATCGGAGCGGACCACACCCCTGAAACTTCGGATGAAGTTGATATAGATATAGTACAGAATAGAAAAAAGATAAACGAACATAAATAAAGCAGATAAAAAAAGATAAAATACAGATTACAGATCATAAAACAAAGACCACAGATCATAGAGTATAGATCATAGATTATAGAATATAGAATATAGAGTATAGAGTATAGAAAAACAGGAACCTGTAAAACCGGGCCGGCTGAAGGAAAGCAGCCGTAAAAAAGACCGTTGCCCCCTCCTGTCTCTTTCCGGGAGGGATATAAATAGCCGGGATGCCGCGAAGGTATCCCGGTGTTTTTATGTCATATCCGCCGGGGGGGGATGAACTTGCCATTATGCTGCTTTGGTGGTAGAATGACTTTGTCAAACTGTATGAGAGGTGTTTCATATGGGCAATACATTCTTCTTTTCATGGGAAGTGTCGCTGATCGAGTGGCTGCAGGCGCATCTGGGAGAATTCGGGGAACTGCTTGCCAAGGGGTTCTCCACCCTTGGCGGATCCACCGTGATCCTGGCTGTCGTGATGATCGTATATCTGGCCTTCCGCAAGGAAGCGGGAAAACGGGTGGGCCTGGCCACCCTTCTTTCCGCCATGTTCTTCTCGCAGATCAAGGGGATCATCTGCCGCCGCCGTCCGTATATGGATCATCCGTCCATCCGCAATCTGCAGAGCGTGGACTCCTCTGCGGATCCGATGAACATCACTGCCCAGGGCTATTCCATGCCCAGCGGACATTGTGCCATGGGCGCTGCCAGCTACGGGGATATCGGCCTGCAAATGAAAAAGAAATGGCTGAATATCCTGATGTGGGTGCTGGTGCTCTTTATCGGGATCTCCCGCTTCTGCGTGGGTGTTCACTATCCCACCGATGTGCTCTGCGGCTTTGCTATCGGTATCCTCTGCATCCTGTTTGAAGGGCTGATCCGCCGCTTCGTCAGGAAGGAGTGGGTACGGTACCTGATCTATCTGCTCATTTCCGTTCCGGGCCTTTTCTGGTGCCGCACCAATGATTATTTTACCGGTCTTGGCGCGATGATCGGTATGGCTGCCGGATTCCTCTTCGATTCCCGCTATGTCCGTTTTGAGGATACGAAGAACTGGCTGTTCAGACTGATCCGGGCGGCAGGAGCGGGCCTGATCTATTTTGCGCTCAACACACTGCTGAAGCTTCCGTTCTCTTCCGCGTTTCTGAATTCCGGCACGCTGGGAGCGGGGCTTGTGCGCTCCGCCCGTTATGCCGTGATCCTGTTTATCATCTGCGGGATATGGCCGGCCATCTTTACAAAGATCGAGAAAAATCTGATAAAAAACAATAAATTGTTAAAAGTTTTGCCGGCTCCGGAATACGCATGTATTTTTGTATATTTATCATCATTTTTTTGCACATATGCATGCCGGCACAGGCGGGCAACAGATACTGGAAAAACGGTCACTCTCCTTGTCTTTCAAGGGGAGTGACAACTGTATACGGCGCAAACAATAAAAAAGCAATCGCCGGTTGTGCGATTTGTAAAAAGGGCTTGCAAAAGCATTTTGATGATGTTATAATTGGTACATAAATGAGCGAAAAGGAAATGTCTTTTTCCTTGACGCCAAATTTTAAGGAGGAAATCCCATGAAGAAACTGCTCGCTCTGGTTCTGGCCGTCATGATGCTGATCGCTTCCTGCGCAGCTCTGGCCGAAGCTCCCGAGGGCTACCCCGAAGTGAAGGAAGGCATCGACTTCGGCGGCGCTACCATCTATTTCTATGATTACTGGTCCGGCACTGACTGGCACGATCAGACCGATCGTACCGAAGAGCAGGAAGATCAGGCTGCTTATCGCACCTGGATCGAAGAAACCTACAACTGCACCGTCATCACCATCCAGAAGGGTGACTGGGGCTCCAACATGGACGAACTGGTGAACTTCGCCGGTGCTCCCGACGGATCTCTGTGCCTGTTCTGCCTGGCTCCCGACTTTGTCGGCACCCCCATGGCCAACGGCATCCTGGCTCCCTGGGCTGTTGATCTCGATGATCCTACCTGGAATGCTGCTGACATCGATTTCATGACCAAGAACGGTGTGTGCTACGGCGTTGCCACCGGCCATGCTGAACCCCGTCAGTGCCTGTACTTCAACAAGCGCGTTCTTGAAGAAGCCGGTATCGAATGGAACACCATTTATGACATGCAGGCTGCCGGCACCTGGACCTGGGCTGCTTGGGAAGAAATGCTGCAGGCTACCACTTCCGATGTGGATGCCGATGGCGTTCTGGACCTGTATGGTATGACCGGTTCCAACTTCGATATGTTCCTGATGGCTGTTTTCAACAACGGTGTTGACTTCTTCCACTTCGATGAGGAAGGCAAGCTGGTTATCGGTGTCAACAACGAAAAGGGTATCGAAGCTCTTGACTGGGCTCAGAGGATCTGGAATCAGTATGGCTACAAGCAGCCTTCTGACGGACAGTGGGACTACTACAAGGATGCCTGGAAGCAGGGCTTCTGCGCGTTCTATATGTATCAGACCTACGGCGGATTCAACGACAACAGCGAAATGTCTGACATGGCTGACGAGTGGGGCTGCGTAGCCTTCCCCGTGCCCAACGAAGGCGACACCTACTACAACATCACCAGCGACAACATCTGGTGCATGCCCAACGTATATGATGAGAAGACCGCTGCTGACATCCAGTACATCTTCTATCTGTGGAACCAGACCACTCCCGGCTATGACGATGAAGATGCCTGGATCGGCAACAAGTACAACTTCACCGATGACCGCGCTGTGGATGAGACCTATGCGATGCTGCGTGAAGGCGATCATTGCAAGACCAACAAGACCTATTACCTCGGTTCCAACAACGACATCCTTGGCCAGGACTTCCTGTGGAGTCTGTGGGGCGAGGCTGATGTGAACGCTGTTATGGAAGCCAAGCTGCCCGTATGGCAGGGCCTGATCGACACCTTCAACGGCAAGTAATATTACCGCTGACGATCAGCACATAATCAAGTAAAAAGCGCCCTCTCCGAAAGGGGGGGGCGTTTTTGCATACCTGAAAACCCGCCGGTTCAGCCCGTGAAAGGCAGTGTGAATTGAAATTGATGCCGGCAGAAGCGGGCTGCTGTTGATTTGAAGAAGTGTTTGGTGATATAATACCGGCGGAAAGAAAACCGGCATCTGACCGGTGAACGGAGCGGAAAATGAACAGTATCCTTGTGAACCAGCTTGCCATCGACTTCTGCTGCGGCAGGGAGGATGTGGAGAGCCGGGAGAATGTTTATACGGTATATTCCCCTCAGCCCGGACGGCGGATATTTAAGGAAGGGGAGAATTTTCTGAAAGCGGCCGCTGTGAACGGAAAACTTCTGTTTTCCGGCAGACCGCAGATCATTGAATGGGCAAAGGAACGCTACGGAAATGAAAGCGGCGCGTGGTTCATGGAATACAGGAACCTGCGGGAACTGGATGACAAAATGAAGGATTTCGGCTGCCGCATCGGGCAGGCGCACCCTTTCTTTATCGCGACGGAAAAGACGCGGGTCGATACCGGTGACCTTTTGATCGTAAAATACACCGGGGATGAACTGGAACAGTTCCGCGGGGACGGACGGTTTGACGAGGCGTTTCTTTTTGAGGAACTGCCGAAGGATGAGATCGGGATCGCCGCCTGGAAAGACGGAAAGCTGCTCGGTATGGCGGGCGCCACCAGCGACAGTGATCAGATGTGGCAGATCGGGATCAATGTGATGCCGGAAGCGGAAAGGAAGGGCATCGGTTCCATGCTGGTGGCTTTGCTGAAAAATGAGATCCTGGATCTGGGCAGGCTTCCCTTCTACGGAACGGCCATGTCCCATATCGCGTCCCAGCGCGTGGCGGTCAGGGCGGGCTTTTATCCCGCCTGGGCAGAACTGAACTGTGAAAGACTGTGACGCGGCCGCGGACAGCAGCGGCATAAAAGAAAACATTGAAGGAGTAAAATATATATGTCATCTGTGATCAGGATCAGTTCATCCGATGTTATCGGGACGATGGATAAAAACAACCGCCCGGCGGCATACTGCAATGACGGCGATACCGTGATATTTGAAACGAAGGATTGTTCTGACGGCGCGGTGAGCCCTGACGGGACCCGGGATCAGACGCCCGGAAAATTCGTGGGCAATCCGGCTACAGGACCGCTTTACGTGAACGGCGCGGAACCCGGGGATATACTTGAGGTGAAGATCATTTCTCTGAAGACCGGAAAGCTGGGCTTTATGGGGCCGGGAAAACGGGTGAATGTGTTCGGCTTGGTGGAAGCGGACTACCCGGTCAGGATATTTGACGTATCGGACGGTCAGGTGCGCATCGGGGGACATGTATTCCCGGCGGATCCCATGATCGGCGTTATCGGCGTTGCTCCCGCTGGAGAGGGGATCGATACCTTTACACCTGCTGCGCACGGAGGCAATATGGACTGCACCCGCATCCGGGAAGGCGCCGCGGTATATTTCCCCGTATCCGCTCCCGGCGCTCTGCTGGCTATGGGCGATCTGCATGCGGCGATGGGAGACGGGGAGGTGTCCTGGTACGGGCTGGAGATCCCCGGCGAGGTGACGGTGCAGGTGCGTGTGATCAAAGGGAAGACGCTCCGCTGGCCTGTGGTGGTGGACGGGAAAACGCTGGCGGTGATCGCCTCCGCAAAGACCACGGATGAGTGCTGTGTGCTGGCCACGGAGCAGCTCTATGATATCCTGACAAGCCGCGGCTGGGACAGGACGGAGGCGCTCTACCTGATGAGCATGAAATGTGATCTGAGGGTATGCCAGATCGTGGACCCGAATATGACGGTCCGGGCTGAGATCAGTACGGAATATCTGCAACCGAAGAACTGATCCGGTATGCGGAAAAAGACGGCGGAGACGCCGCGGGAGAAAACGATGCGTGAAATCGAAACGGAAAGGCTCATCATCCGCAATTTTCGCGAGGATGATTATGATGATCTGTTTGAATTCCTTTATCAGCTGAAGGACAGCGAATTCGAGGGGTATCCCGGGATCACCTATGAAAACGGCAGGGAACACCTGAAGTACCGGCTGGGTTCGGATGAATTCCGTGCCGTTGCCCTGAAAGGATCCGGCAAGGTCATCGGGAATATCTACTGCGGAAAACGGGATTTTGACGCCCGCGAAGTGGGTTATATCATCAATGCCAGGTACCAGCGGCGGGGCTATGCCGCAGAGGCACTGACGGCTGTTGTTCAGGAGGTATTCTCGGAAGGCATTCACCGGGTGTACGCGGAGTGTGATCCCCGGAACGAGTGCTCCTGGCGCCTGCTGGAAAAGGCGGGGCTGGTGAGGGAAGCGCATTTCAGAAAGAACATCTGGATTCGCAGGGATGAAAACGGTGATCCGGTATGGAAGGACACCTATGTATACGCGAAACTGAATGATCCGTCTGTTTAATAAAAAAGCATATCCTGTCCGGGATCTGCTTTTTTCATTGCGCCGGTGAATGGTCTGATCTATTCCCTGTTTCCGGTGAACCGGAACTCGATCTCATCCAGAACGTCTGTGATATGATTTCTGTTTCCGGTTTCAACAAAGCCTTCTCTGCGGTACAGCCTCGCAGCGTTCACGTTGTTTTCAAGGATCCAGAGGGTGGGAACGCCGGCACAGTGCTTCATGGCGAAACGGAGAAGCGCCGTTCCGCAGCCTCTGTTCTGCAGCGCGGGATACACATAAAGATCCTCGATGAGGCTGTCTGTAACGGAAACGATCCCCGCGGGACCGTCTTCAATGAGTATATAAACGACTGTTCCGCTGTCGATCTTGTTCTGCAGATATCCCTTCTGTCGCGCCGGCGTGTGCAGGGCGACAAACTCCGCCGGGCAGAAGGAACGGTGAGATTCCTGCCAGGACACGGAATGGATCAGCGCGGCGTCATCGATATTGCTGTCATCGACTTTTACGATCATACAGTTCCCTTATCTGCCTCTATACGTGAATGATCAGAAATGATCATAGACAACAGTATCGGTGAGCGGTTTACGCAGTCCGTGACGGGGGGAAGGGGCTGCTTTTTCAGACGCGTATCCCATGGCCAGAACGCTTACAGGCACCAGATTTTCAGGCAGATGGAATTCTTCCCGTACCGCTTCGGGAATGAAGTACATGATCCAGGTGGAGCCGATCCCCTCGTTTGCCGCTTCCAGCATCATGTGGGTGGTGATGATGGAGGCATCCACAAATCCGCTGTCCTGTCCGTCATATTCCCGCGTCCAGGCCTGCTGCCTGTCATAGCATACGATCATGACCAGCTGCTCGTTGAAATGGCATTTTGTGCATTTCTGCCACAATTCCAGACTTTCCCGGCTTTTCAGCACCAGGATCTTCTGGGGCTGATTGTTGCAGGCGGTGGGAGCCAGACGTCCGGCCTGCAGGATCGCTTCGATCTTTTCATCCTCTACTGCTCTGTCAGAAAAGCTTCTGACAGAATAGCGCTCTTCCATCAGTTTCAGCAGTTCCATATCATTCCTCCAAATTTTTATTTCTGTACAGATACTGTCTCAGCCGGCCCTGGAAAGGCATCGGACAGATCTGCCGTTTCCTGCCTCATATGATCCTGTTTTCTGTCATTCTGCCGCTGCTGATCTGTTTTTCCAGTTCATCCAGATCCATAAGCCCGCTCAGCGCGTCCAGCGTACCCACGCAGCAGGCGCCTTCCGCCGCGGCCAGACGTACGCATTCCTTCGCGTCTTTGCCCCGAAGCATGGCGGTGAGCCAGGCGGCGATAGCGGTATCCCCGGCCCCCGCTGCGGATACCACCCGCTCCACTCTGAAACAGGGCTGTATACCGCGCCGGTCACAGAACGATCCGGGATCGAACCCGGCATTTCTCCCGACGGCGTCAAGGCGCTCCCTGCCGGCGCAGGCGTAATACATCCCGCGGTCTCCGCATTTGATGACACACACGCCGCACCCCATTTGCAGACACTTTTCCGAAAGCGGGATCACATCGTTTTCAAATGATATCTGTTTCACGATCTCTCCCGCTGATGAAAGCTCATCATAGCGGGAACGGTCCAGCATAAAGCACAGTTCCTCAAAACTGGGCAGGAAGAAATCCACTTCCGGCAGCACGCTCCGCAGGATGGCTTCCCAGTCCTGACGGCCCGCCTCTGTCAGCGGATCGACAGCCGCCATGTCCAGAGAGGTGGCGCACCCGGCGCCTTTGGCACGGACGAACAGCTTTTTCAGTTCGCTGCCGCTGTTCTGATACATCCCTTTCATCAGCGGAGGATAGCCGAAGTGGAGCAGCGCCGCATCCTTCAGGGCGTCATCCGGGATGTCGCTTTCAAGGAAGGAAGCGTTGGCACCCGGACAGTGAAGAAAGATGCGGTCAATGCCCTGAAGCGCCAGAACGACTGTATAGGACGTGGAGCAGGAGGAGTCGCGGATCAGGCCTTCAGCGCCGTATCCCTTCAGGATGCTCTCCAGCAGATCGCCGAATGTATCGGTCCCCGCCTTTCCGAGCAGACGCACATCATTTCCCAGCTTCTTCAGCGCAAGCCCGGTATTGGCCAC
>PITV01000090.1 GCA_017577285.1 Clostridiales bacterium | reverse complement strand
GGTCAGGGCCGCGTTCCAGATGGCGGGACGTCCGCTGAGGCCCGCCTTTTCCACGCCGCGGACAGCGCCGATCTTTTCGCTCAGATCGGTGATCCGGTCAAACGCATCGGGAATGACATATTTCAGCCCGTAGATGACGCCGCCGGCAGCGGCCGCCGCCAGAAGGGACAGCAGGATGGCGCGGAGGGACCAGGGCTCCCTGCAGCGCTTGCTGACCAGGAAGAAGGCGAACACCGCGCAGAAGGCCAGCGACGCGAACAGGGAGGTGCGGCTGTTGGACAGATACAGGGGGAACAGCTGGATGAAGGCAGCGAAGATGTACAGCCCCTTCACCCATTTCTTTTTCGAGGCGGCGATCATATACAGATCCAGCGCCAGCAGCAGGGCGGCATAGGCGCCGGTGGTGTTGGGATTGCACCCGATATCGAGAGAAAGCCTTTTGGTGAACCCGATCTGCTCCTCGGCGAAATCGATCAGCAGGTTGCCGCAGAAGAAATTGACCAGTATCCACAGCATGAACAGGGTCGCCACCGCCGTCAGGGCGTAGGCGACGGCATGCATGGCCTTCCTGCGGGTCTCCCCCGTGAAAACGCGCCCCGCGGAATACATGAGCACGCCCATCATGAACACGCCGTACATGCGGGTGTCATCATTGTGCAGAAAATTGGAGGAAATGCCCTTCACATGCTGGGCCCGCTGGGCATGGATATCGATAACGGCGAACCACACAAAGAGCAGGGCGGCCAGCAGCACATCCCACCTGCGGAACCGCCTGAAGAAATCAGAGATCCGGTACCAGGTGTTCTCGAAGCGGAACAGGGTGAGAAGGATATAGACTATCCCGGCGGTACAGAACGCGATGGCGGCATACTTGCCCGCAGTGTACAGCTGAAGGCGCAGCTGTGACCCGAGCAGCAGGTAGGTGGCGAGGGACATCAGCAGATAATAGCAGATCAGAACGCAGAGCGACACCGCCAGCACGGTCTCATAGATCCGCTGGAAACGGTTCGGCTTCGCCCTGTGCCGGTTCTGGTTTCGTGACATGGTCTCATCCTCCTGACAGGGAAAATTTTGGCAGTATCAAAGCGGGCATCCCGCCGCAATCAGTCGGCAAAGGAATAGGAGCGGATGACGGCGTTGCAGCCGGGGGTGATGCACACCCTGCCCGCGCCGCCGATGCCGATGCGGTAGGTGTCACGGCCGGCCGGCAGGG
Organism: Clostridiales bacterium; assembly: GCA_017577285.1. Taxonomy (GTDB): domain Bacteria; phylum Bacillota; class Clostridia; order Christensenellales; family Aristaeellaceae; genus ZC3RG03. Next base: position 8,027 of record PITV01000090.1, on the reverse strand, counting down.
TGAAGGACAGGCCGGAGATCTCCGGACCGGAGATGACGACCTGCGTCTCTTCCGCCAGTTCCAGATCCACCACCAGGGTCTGATGGGCCTTTCCGTCAAAGGAGATGAACCAGGCAGGGGCCTTCGCCGCCACCTTCGTGCCCACGGGGCCGCCCAGCACGCTGTCCGCCCAGCGCTCCCCCGGAGTGATCCGCACCAGGGTCATGGTGGAAGTGCCGGCGATGACGGAGGCGCTGTCTGAAAGCTGTATCTGGCTGAGGGCATCCCTGTCCAGCAGGATCAGGCTGCAGTCCGGCGTAAGGTTCCCCGGGATGTCGCCGTGAAGCTCCTCCGGAACGAAGGGGACGTACACGCCGCCGCTGCTCACCATCCGGTTGAACAGATCGTTGATATAGACGATGCAGGTGCTATCCCTGCTGTTCACATCCAGGAAGCAGTCATAGCGGGTGCGGGAATCCCCCACCACGGTGATATGCTGCTGCCCGTCCAGCGCCTGACGGATCACCTCCGCGTCATCCCTGATGGGGGCGTAGCGGTCCTTCGTCATGGACGCGTAAGCGCAGACGCCGTTCAGCACGGTGAGGGCGATGACGGTGTACAGCGCGGCCTTTTTCAGCAGGCCGGCGCCCTTTTTGGCGCACAGCAGGCAGATGACCGCCGCCAGCGCCGCGATCAGCACGGTGATCACGGCGTTCCCGGGCGCCGCGGAGGACAGGGAGCGCAGCCAGCTGAGGGCGAAGTACGAAATGATGTTGGCGCGGGTGTTCATGCCGCCGTCATAGCCGTAAAGCAGCAGCGGGATCACGCACAGCAGCAGGGCGATGACGCAGACCGCGATCTTCATACTGCCGCCGGAGGCTTCAGGCGCGCCGTCGCGGCGGAGCCTGCCCTTTCCGGGCGCGGGGGCGGCATCCTCCGGCAGCGCCAGCGTCAGCATCAGCAGCGCGGGGATGAACATGGCCACATAGCGGGTGTGGACGGTGTTATCGGTATATTCCACCCGGTTCACGATCCATGCCGTGCCCAGCATCAGGGCGGCAGCGGAGATCAGCAGGGCGATGAGGAGCATCCGCGGCGCAGGAGCGTATTTTTTCTGCTGAACAAGCGGCACGATCACCGGGAAGAAGCCCGCCGCCAGAAGGAAGGTGTAGGGAGAGAGCAGCACGCCCCTGAGGAACGCGGTGAGCTGCGCCCCCGCGTCAAAGAACAGCTGCTTGTCATACATGGCGAAAACGGTGGTGCCGGGATTGAGCACCAGCATATACAGGGCCAGCATGGCGCCCGCCGTCAGCAGCATGGCGCCGTATCCCGCCGCCATCTGCAGCAGACCCTTCTTTTTATCCTCTTTCACGGTAAGGATGCCCATCAGCAGGATCAGCACCGCCGGAGCGATGATCTGGCCGGGCTTGACGGCAAACAGCAGCCCGCCGAAGCACCCGGCAAGGGCGGTGCGGGCGACGCCGCGGGAATACGCCAGCCAGAGCACGGCAAAGAACAGCGGGTAGATGAGCGTTTCGCTCAGCAGGCGCTGGCCCAGCAGGAAATCGGGCATCAGCAGGGTGAGGGCGGCGATGCCCAGGGCCTTCGCGTCATCCTTCAGGATATCCCTTCCCAGGGCGTACACCGGGAACAGGGACAGATTCATCACCAGGATGCTGATGATCTGCATGACACGGTAGTAATCCGTCCCCTCCGGCAGCAGGTAGGCCGGCGACAGCAGCAGCGGATACAGGCAGTAGACGTAATTGGCCTGCTGCCCGTAGATCAGCGCGCCCTCCCCGTTCGCCAGCGAGCGCGCCATGCTGTAATACAGGAACTCGTCCGGGATGGTGCGGGGATAGGTGCTGCTGAAAAGCGCCATCAGAAAACGAAAAACGCAAAAGCCGGCATAGACCGCGATCAGCATCAGCGCGCGGTTTTTTCTCGTCCGGAGGATCGTCATATCAGCCAAATCTCCTCTGCAGTGTCATTCGGGCAGCCGTATACATTCTTTCTTTGCAAGCAGAGCCAAAGGATCACACCCCGGATTATAGCATAGAAGGGAAAAAATGAAAAGCATGCCGCCGGTACGCGCGCTGTACAAAAAGCCCCGCGCTTTTGCACGCGGGGCCGGACAGGACCGTGACCGGTATTACTTGAAGAATACCGTGGTGTTGGCAATGGTCATGATGGTGACCAGGATGCCGTTGATGAAGGCGGCGGTCCAGATATTGCCGCTGCGCTTGTACAGCGCGCGGGCGATGACAGCGGTGGTCACCAGCGTGCAGCCGGTGGCGACCAGCACGATGCCGGAGAGGGCCGCGCCGGGGATGAAGGCGGTGCCGGTGGCGAACAGCACGATGTACTGCACAGCCAGCCACAGGATGGCATCGCCCGCGTTGAGCAGGATGGCGATCAGGTAGCCCTTGACTCCGCCCGTATGCTCCTTGTTGGTATTGACGAAGATGGAGACGGCGCTGATGAAGTAGAACAGCAGGAATACCGGCAGATACTTCAGTGCGGCGGGGATGATATCGCAGTCAAAGGTCTTGAAGGCGTACACCCAGATGCGGAAGTCGGTCTTGAACAGAGCGTCCACCAGATACAGCACGCCGTACGCGGCAGCCACGGAAACGATGGCGGTCAGCAGACCGGCGGGAACGGTGAGCGCCTTGGAAGCCAGGCCGTAGCCGGAGAATTTGTCCGCGCCGCAGCCGAAGATGTACATGACGGAGAGAGCGCCCAGCACGATCACGGCGCAGATCAGCGTCCACGCGGCCACAGGATTGACGCCCGGGGCGACCCACTTGAGGCCGTCAGAGAAGAGCGCGCTCTTGGAAAGGAGGGCCATCAGACCGCCGGAAACCACAGCGGCACCGCCGGCGATGAAATTACCGGTCTTCTTTCCAATGAATCCCGTAACGATGCCGTAGATACCGGCCAGCCCGGCGGCGATGCCGACCCAGAAGAGGGCGATCATCCAGCCGTTCTTGGTGTCACTGTCGGAGGCGGGGGAATACAGCCCGGCCATGAACACCACCAGCGCGATGAGCACCAGCGGGATGATGACCGCTTTGATGCCCTTAGCCCGGGGCGCGGGCTGCACGGCCTCCGTTTTGGCGAAGCGGAAGAAGGGAACCTCCATCAGCACCATGGCGGCGGCGATGATGAACATCACAAAGCCGATCAGGCCGATGAACTCAATGGCTTCCTTCCACTGCCACACCTGGGAGCCGGCATCGATGCTCTCAAGGCCCTCGCTGTAGGGGGCGAAGGCGGTGGTGTAGAACTCGATGGCGTTTGCCGTGGTGGTTCCGGAGAAGTGGTTCCAGGGATGGGTCTGGGCAGGCTGATAGATGATGCGGCGGCCGCCGTCAGCGGTATCGTACCACACGCCGGCCTCCGGCGCCTCCTGCTCCAGCCAGGTCTTCGCTTCAGCGGTGGCCACATAATCCTTATGGCGCACCGTTCCGCCCTGCACGGCGGGATCGTTGAAGAAGAATTCATCAAACTGAGCGGCCACCTTGCCCATGATGCGGCCGGCGCCCAGCGCATCCGCGGTGGCTACATCCACGCCCGCGAAGGCCGTATAGGAGAAATCGGAGCCCTCGGTGAGGCCGCAGTAGATCTTGCGCACACCGTTGGCGGGATAATACATCTCATCGAACGCCAGCGCCAGGGTGGTGGAGAAACCGCCCATGGAGTGGCCGGTGACGCCGATGATGCCGTTGCCGTTCTCATCCTTCAGCACGTAGGGCTGTTCATACATATAGGCGACAGCGTCCTGCATGGAATTGAGCCAGAAGGGCATCCAGCAGCCCATGAAGGCGCCCAGCGAATCCACCATGTACTTGTCGGAGGCCAGTTTGGAATGGCCGTGATCATACATGTCCAGCGCCAGCACCACATATCCGCGGCGGCTGAGCTCAATGGCGTTGGCATCCTGCATTTCGGCGGAGTTCAGATATCCGTGGGTCACGACGACCGTGGGACGGGGACTTTCGGCTGACGCTCCCTCCGGCAGGTAGAGCAGTCCGCTCAGGGTGCCGTTGGCCGTATCGAAGGAGATACGGGAGATGTCAGTCTTGCAGCCGCTGCTCTGTACGAGCCCCGCGGCCGCGCCGGACGCCAGCATGATGACCAGCGCGACGCACAGCAGGATCAGCGGTTTTTTCAGGGTACACTTTTTCTCCATGATTCAGATCCTCCTTTTTTTGTTGAGAACGCGGTTTGGTTTCTATGTATGCCTGTCCTTATAGGCAAATTATATGCCATATTTCACAGGTTTGCAAGCATAAAGTTCCGTTTATGTACCAAAAAAGCCGTCCGGAGACGGTTTTTCGCGTCATGATCTGCTTTTTTTCTGTTCTGACGGTCAGAAAACGGCCGGAACGCCTGCCGCGCACGCCTTCCGGGCATCCGGACCGGGAGCGGGAAGAGATCTCACCGTCCCGGCTGAGGGACGATATCCTCCACCTCGAAGCTTCCGTACTCATCCTTCATGCGGGAGAGGGAATCCACCGCCACGAAGGTGCACCAGGGCAGCCAGTGGTAGTTGCTGCGGAAGGTCTGCTCGTGGAAGCCGCCGCTCTCGTGGCCCAGGGCCCTCATGCCGTAAGCGGAGCCGTCCACATCGGTGGCCTGGCGGGTGTTTCTGTTGAGGAACCGGGCGAAATCCAGATAATGGGCGTCCCCCGTCAGGAAATACATCTTCAGATAGGTGTGGGGGCACACCGCCATGTATACATCTGCGCCGCCCTGCACCGTGATGACGCTCTGGCCGCTGATGGAATATCTGTTGAAAACATGGTCCGGGAAGGGCACATGGACGGGGAAGGACCAGGCGTAGGTCCAGGTCTCGGTATAATCGGCGGCGCCCTTCGCCGCCTCCAGCCACTTTTTCTCCCCTGTCAGCTCATACAGGACGATGAAGCCCCACAGGGCGTAGATGCCGGCCTCCTTGTCCTGGATATCCAGATTGTCGCAGGTGCCGCCCCGGTATTCCAGCCGGAGATAGGCGTTGTCATAGGACCATTCCCCCGCCCTCACGGCGGCCGTCCTGTATTCCTCGCTGCCGGTGAGCCTGTACATCTCAATGAGGAAACGGATGACAGAGGGGGTGTTGGACTTCGAATCCATCCGCACGGCGCCCTCCGCGGTATAGGCGCGGTTGAAGCTGCCGTCCCCGCTCTGGATGCGGCACAAGCTGCCGGCGTATTTGTTCAGGAAGGCGAGCCAGGCGGGCCTTTCGCCCTCCCTGCCCTGCTTTATCAGGAAGAGGTAGGCGTTCTGGATGGCCTCCAGGCCGTCCGCCGCCATGCGCAGATAGTAGGGATAGGGCTCAAAGCCCTTCAGCACGGGGTTGTAGCAGGAGGGGGGCAGCACGGTATCCGTATCGGCGGCGCGCACCCAGAAATCCAGCACATTCATGCCCTTTTCCGCCATCCGCGCGTTTCCGGAAAGGGTGCCCTCCCGCAGCAGCTGGTAACCGATGCCCGGCTGCTGGCCCACAAAACCGAACTGGAAGGCCACGGAGTTCACATCCATGGCGGGCAGCTGCGCGGCGAAGGGCAGCCCCCAGCTCCCGTCCGGATAGCGCCGGGTGAAGCGGTCCAGGATCGCCATGGAATCTTGGAAGAAGGCGGCGTTGTCCACATCGAACAGGCCGTCCCGCAGACGCTCATAGGCGTCCCGCCAGGCGCGGCGCATCACGGCCCGCAGATCATCCGCCCGGAAAAGGCCGATGACCAGGCCGCAGCTGTGGGTGAAGCCGGGACGCACGGGGTGGTACGTCCTGCGGATATCCATGGCCTTGTCTTTGAAATCCAGCCCGCCGTAATGGAAGGGCTTGGGGGTCTCGCCCTCGGAGGCGGGATACAGATAATCGATCATCAGCCGTCCGCCGCCCTGATCCCAGGGCGCGCGCACGCCGTAGCCGTAATAGGTGTAATTGACAGATTCGTTCCGGCACTTATGCATGCCCAGCGCCGCCACCGTCATCTTTTCATCCACGCTGTTCTCGGAGAACATCACGCCGGTGCTGCGGGGCGTCACATCCGCCGCGAGGCGCGAGAAGCACACGGCCTCCCCCGTCTCCTCCCGGAACATGGCGAAGAGCGGCAGGCCCAGGTGCGTTTCATGGAACCAGTAATACTGGCTGCTCATATCCCTGCCCATGGCGGTTTCCCGGGCGAACTGATTGCGGTCATACCAGAAGCCGGGGGCGAAGCACCGGTATCCGGCGGGATCGGAGCATTCCGTCAGTTCCAGCGAATAGCAGCTGGCAAAGCCCGCATCATCCCCCGCGGCATCGACCGTGACGGTCCTTCTGACCGCGATGCCGGCATCGCAGAGGCGGTACTCATCCCTGAAGGAAAAGGCCGAGCCCGCCGCGGTGGTCACGCCGCCGGAGGCGATGACGGCATCCTCCTTCTGATCCGCCGCGCTGTATCCGCCGCGGAAGCTGATTGCGGCGCAGTCCGCCGCCTTGATCCACACAGTTAGGGGCGTTTCGTTTTTATACAGCACATGTCCGTCTCTGGCGATGAACACGCCGCCGTCCCTGAAAAAGAGATCATAATCACCGAATCTCATGATGAAAACCCTCCGGTTTCACAGAATGCCCGGGAAAAGGGCCCCGGGCCGTATGCACGGCCGGGCGCGCCTTTATGAATATATATTTCCGAAACTCACGCCCGTCGGGGGGAAAGACCCCCGCGTTCTCCGTCTCAGCCGTTCCCGCCGTAGGTGTCCCTGGTATCGGCAAAGACAGCCTTCACGCCGGTCTTGCGGCGGGATGTTGCCACCCGCTTCATCAGCTCGTCATAGAAAAGATCCTCATCTATGGGCAGTTCAACAGCCTTTCCCAGAAAGGCGGAAAGATGCATGGCGTTGGACAGCATCAGCCCGTTGATGCCCTCCTCGCCGCCGGCGATGAGCTTTCCCCTGTCACCGGTGCGGATGGCCTCCGCCCAGGCGTTCAGCACACCGGCGTGCTGGGGATTGAGCCCGTCTGTCTCCACCTCGATCTCCTTCGCGGGCATGGTGGCGAAGGGCGCCCTGTTGGTGCGGCTCCACTCCGGCTCGGATACCTCGAATTCCAGCAGGGAGATGCGGTCATTCTCCACCACGATCTTCGCCCGCTCCAGTTGCACCTCGAAGCGGTTGGTGCCGTGGGCGTCGGCGGTGGTGGTGATGAACACGCCGGTGGCGCCGTTCTCATATTCCAGGCAGGCGATGACATCATCCTCCACCTCGATATCGTGCCACAGTCCGAAGCGCATATGGCTCTGCACCCGCACGGGCATGCCGCAGATCCACTGCAGCAGATCCAGCTGATGGGGGCACTGGTTCAGCAGCACGCCGCCGCCCTCGCCGCTCCAGGTGGCGCGCCAGTTGCCCGAATCGTAATAGGCCTGGGGGCGGTACCAGTCGGTAATGATCCAGTTGACACGCCGCAGGGCGCCGTACGCCCCGCCGCGCACCAGTTCCCGCATCCTGCGGTACACGCAGTTGGTGCGCTGGTTGAACATCATGCCGAAAATGACCTCCGGGTGCTTTTCGGCCTCGGCGTTCATCTCCCGCACCTGTTTCGTGTAAACGCCGGCGGGCTTTTCCACCATCACGTGGATGCCCCGCTTCATGCACTCCATGGCCAGGCCGGGGTGATCGTAATGGGGCACGCACACCATGCAGGCGGAAATGAGGCCGCTGTCCAGCATGGAAACGGCGCTGTCAAAATAAGTGATGCCGGCGGGAAGGTTCTTTTTCGCCCACTCAATGCGGTCCGGATCGGTATCCGCGACGGCGGTCAGCTCCAGACCGGGGCATTTCCCGCTGATGAGATTTCCAGCGTGGCCGGTGCCCATATTGCCGATGCCGATGATGCCGAGCCTGATCTTTTCAATGTTTTCACTCATAGTCTTTCCTCTTCTCCCCGAAGATTGTTTTCATAAGCCCGCCCCGCGGGGGCTCTTTGCGGCGGATCACTCGAAACCGCGGGCGCGCAGATACAGATAACTGCGGCGCAGACAGTCGAAGGGGATCGC
>PITV01000089.1 GCA_017577285.1 Clostridiales bacterium | reverse complement strand
ACCATATCCAGCGGATCGCCGAGGATATCGCGAAGCACGATGGTGTACACATGCGCCGGCATGCAGGCAAGGGCGAACTTGCCTCCCTTCACGGCGCTGAGGCGCTTGCGCAGGGTGTTATCTCGGTGATATCGGCGCCGCAGGAAAGCAGCTGCTTCGTGATATCCGCCATCTCATCCGCCGGCACCAGCGGCTTTTCAAACAAGGCGCTTCCGCCGCCGCTGAGCAGGAACAGCACGCTGTCCTTTTCAGACAGCCCTTCGACCAGCGAAAGGGCGTGGGCCGTGGCGGAATAGCTGTTCTCATCGGGCACCGGATGCCCCGCCTCAAAGATGCGCAGAGGCGGCAGTTCGCCCTTCGCGTGGTCATACTTGGTGATCACGCATCCGGCATCGATCCTCTCCCCCAGTTTTTCACAGGCGGCCCGCGCCATCTCCCATGCGGCCTTTCCCGCGGCGATCACAATGAGCCTGCCCTGTTCATTAAAGCGTATCTTCTCCAGCGCGCGGGCCACGGCATCGCCCGGCAGGGCTTCCCGCAGCGCGGCGGATACGATCTGTTTTGCGTCCTGATTCATAGCATCCTCCGGGAATAATGAACTGACCCGCCCACGGAGATCGCGTCATTTCCGCGGGTCTCTCATGCAGACAGGGTAAAAGTGCGGGCCGCCTTACGGCAGCCCGCACCATCAGTCAGAACTTAGAAAATAATGGAAACGATGATCACATTGATGATAGCGGCAATACCGATCACCAGCGTGCCCAGAGTCTGGGTCTTGTAGCCGTCCTGAGTCTCCATCTCACCGAAGTTGGTGACCACCCAGAAGTAGCTGTCATTGGCATGGGATACCACCATGGCACCGGCGCCGATGGCAACCACCAGCAGGGCCGCATCCATGGGCGTGGTCCAGCCGAGCGCCGCCATCAGAGGAGCAACGATACCGGCCGTCGTGGTGATGGCAACGGTGGAGCTGCCCTGTGCCGTCTTGAGCAGAGCGGAGAGCAGGAAGGGGAAGAACAGTCCGAGGGTCTTGAGGACATCGGCGTTGTTCTTGATGAAGTTGATCAGATCACCGGAAGCGATGACCTTTCCCAGAACGCCGCCGGCAGCGGTGACGAACAGGATGGGTCCGCAGGTCTTCAGGGTCTCGGTGGTGAGGTCATAGAAATCCTTCATCTTGCCGGAGAGACCCAGCAGGAGAACGCCCAGGAGAACGCCCACAGTGAGGGCGATGATGGGAGTACCGAGGAAGGTGATCACAGCCACGCTGGAGCCGGCCATGCTCAAAGCGCAGGAGAGGCCCATCAGGATGATGGGAACGATGATGGGAGCAAACGCCAGGAAGCCGTTGGGCAGTTTTCCGTAGCTGGCTACCAGTTCCTCATAGGTCTTGCCGACAGCCTCGCCGCTGCCCGCTTCGTCCTTCGCCTTTACCTTCTTGCCGATGATGATGGCAAAGAAGTAGCCGGCGATCAGGGGCAGGATGGAGCACAGAGCGCCGATGCCCATGACCAGCAGCAGATTGACTTCAGCACCCTCCAGACCGCCGAACAGCGTGTTGGCCGCGGCAATGGGGCCGGGTGTGGGAGGAATGAAGCAGTGGGAAATGTACAAGCCCATGGAAAGCGCCACAGTGCAGGCAACGCTGCTCTTGCGCGTGCGCTGTACCAGAGCCTTGCGGATGGGATTGAGCACGACGAAGCCGCTGTCGCAGAACACGGGAATGGAAACGATCCAGCCCATGATGATCATGGCGGCTTCGGGATGCTTCTTGCCGACCAGTTTCACAACGCAGTCAGCCATCTTCAGAGCGGCACCGGTCTTTTCCAGCAGGATACCCACCAGGGCACCCAGGATAATGACGATACCGATCGAGGTGAATGTTCCGGAGAAACCGGCACCGATCACGGAAGGAATATCCTTGAGCGGCACGGACACCAGCGCCAGAATGAGCGAAATGCCCATAATGGACAGGAACGGGTGGATCTTGAACTTTGCGATGGCAAGGATCATCAGAATGACCGCAAGCACAAACACAATAAGAAGCGGTACACCGGTAAGCATAAATAAACCCTCCTTCTTATTCAAACCGATAACCATACGGTATGTATGCGTCCCCATCGGTTTTTGATATATGGATTATAGAGCAATGAAGATAAATTTGTCAACAGTTTTTATGCAAATTTGTGCTATATATGGTGGTTTTTCCTCCATAAAGCACAATAAAATGCATAAAAAACGGCAGATACGAAAATGTATCCGCCGTTTATACATATTCTTAATGTCGATGGATCAATGTTTCACCAGGCTTGCCTCATCGATCTCGCCCGCCTTCTTCAGGGCGATCTTGGTGATGACGGGGCCGATCAGTTCAAAAATGAGAGTGCCGGAGAGAACGATGGTGTTGATCTGCTTCGCCATGGCATCCGTAGAGGAACCGGCTCCGCCGAAACGGCTGTTCACCATGTTCGCCATACCGATGGCGACACCCGCCTGAGGCAGCAGAGTGAGGCCGAGGAATTTCTTGATATTGCTGTCGGATCTGGTCATGACCGCGCCCGCCAGCGTTCCGCTCCATTTGCCGAAGGAACGCAGCAGCAGATAGGCCACGCCGATGACGCCCACCTGGGGCAGCACGGTCAGATCCAGTTCAGCGCCGGAAAGCACGAAGAACAGCAGGAACACGGGGGGAGTGAAGCGGTCGCACTGCTCGATCAGGGTGCGGCGGTGATCCTCATCCACCATATTGACCATGATGGCGCCGATCATCATGCACACGAGCAGGGAGGACAGGCCCAGCACATCACACAGGCCCACGCCTCCCAGCACAGCCGCGATGGACAGGCCCAGCTCATTTCCTCTGGAATGGAAGAAGCGGCACATCATGCTGAGGGCGAAACCGATGGCGCTGCCCAGGGCGATGGAACCGACGATCTCGATCAGGGGGGTGAGCAGCATGCTCTTCACGGTGATCTCACCGCCCAGCATGCCGCCGGCGATGGACGCGGAAATGGAGAACACCATCAGTCCCAGCGCGTCATCCATGGCCACAACGGGCAGCAGCATTTCGGTGACAGGGCCGTGAGCCTTGTACTGTTTCACCACCATCAGGGTGGCGGCGGGAGCGGTAGCCAGGGCGATGGCGCCCAGCAGGATGCTCATGGGCACACCGTGCGTGTTATCTTTATAGAAGATCAGACTGAGCGCGATCAGCCCGGCGTCCACCAGAAGGGCCGTCGCGAGGCCCTGGCTCGCCGTGATGATCAGAGGGCCTTTGCCGATCTTTTTCAGGTGGTCCAGACGGAACTCGGCGCCGATGGAATAGGCGATAAAGCCCAGCGCCGCCTCGGATACGACAGCCATGGTCCTGGTCTGCTCTTCCGTGATCAGGCCGCTGACGCAGGGGCCGATGATCAGACCGGCCACCAGAAATGCCGTCACATTGGGCAGATGCACAAGACGGGCCAGACGGCTCACCAGCAGACCGGCCACCATGGCAATGGAAACCACCAGCAGAATGTTCATGATAACGCCTCCGTTAACATAAAAGAAAAACCCTTCGCGCGCGGGATACTTCCTTTGCACAAAGGGATATTATATGCAAACCTTCTTTTTTTGCAAGGGCTTTTCAGCCTGAAAGCCCGTTTTTCCGTGATAATCGGATGAAATACTGTATTTGTACAGGATATCAGTCTCTGATCCGGATATCCTTTCCCGCCATGGGATACACGCGGCTCAGCGCGGTATCCTGCAGCCGGGAATAAATGCGCTCGTTATACCGGGCCTTGATCTCGCCCATGGACAGATTGGTGGTGATCACGGTGCACAGTCCGCGGCTCATGCGCTCATTGATCAGATTGTAGATCTGCTCGATGGTCACATTCTGCATCATCGGCTCCATGCCCAGGTCATCCAGCAGCAGCACGGGCACGTCAAACAGCTCATCGGCCTCTTCCCTGCCGAAATAGTTGTCGCGCAGCATGGTCAGCGCCTTGTAGGCGGTCAGCTGCAGGGTCTCCACGCCCCGCACCCCGGCCCGCGCGGCGATGCAGCTGAGCAGATAGGTCTTCCCCAGCCCGCTTCCGCCCGTAAGCACCAGATTGCGGTAGGGAGGCTTCGGCAGCGCGTCGGCGAATTTCTCGCAGATCCTTCTGAGCCTTCTCATCTGTTCCCGCTGGGTGATGCCGTTCGCCAGCTGCACATCATCCGGGAACACCGTTTCATCAAAATCCTCAAAGGTCTGTCCCTGTCCGAAACCCGCCGCCTTCCTGCGGTAGGCATCCTTCAGGCAGTCGCAGGGAACGCGGATCTGCTCCCCCACATAACCTGTATCGCAGCACTTTTCACAGGTGTATACCGGCTGCAGATAGTCCTCCGGGTAACCTGCCTTCACGAGCGCGTCCCGGATCCTGAGATTGAATTCCGTCATGGCCGCTTCCGGATCCTGCGGAACCGCCGAGAACGAGCCAGCGGCCATCCGCAGCACCATGGCGTGACGCTCCTCCATCATGGCGCCGATATCGGGGCATTTTTCCATGATCTCCTCTTTGCGCAGGCGCTCCGTTTCCCCGTTCCGCTGACGGGTCTCACGGTACTCGTCCATCAATTCATCCAGTATCTGCTTATTCATCTTCTTTCAGAGCCTCCTCCCAGGCGCGGTTCGCCGCCCGTTCGATCTCCTCATCGGTATACTGACGCTGGGTATAATCCTTTCCGCTGATGACCTTCGGCTTTCCCGCGTCCTGCCTTCCGGCGGGGGCGGTTTTTACGCGGCTGCGGGCCTCGGCGGCGGTGCGGATGCTGTCCTCATGCCAGGAAGTCAGCACCCTGTCCATATAGCGCAGCTTGCTGCCGTTTGCGGTGCGGGACTGTTCCGCCGCGTACATCAGTATCTCGTCATCAAAGCCCATGGCCCGCCAGGAAGAAAGCATTTCCCGGTCGGCGGCAGTGGGATTGCCGGCATAATCCATCTTCTCGAACAGCTGCCTCAGCAGCTTGTTCTTCTCGCCCACCTCGGCCAGGTAGGCCCGCACATCCTTCTCATCCTTCAGCCCGCGCTGGCTCCAGGCCTGCAGCAGCTCCTGCGTCTTTTCCACCCGGGCCTCCCTGCCGCGGGTATGGGCGGCACACTCCGCGGCCGCCAGCTCCACCACTTCCTGCGGATACAGGGCGCGCATGGCGTCATAGAAGGGCTCGAACACACCCTCGGCCACATCCACATGCAGCAGGCTCAGCACGGCGCGCATATCCTTCTTTTTCTGCTTTTCATCCGCCATCTGGCGGCTGACAGCCTTTCCCGTGCGGGCTTCCTTGCCGGAAAGCCTGCTGAGGATGCCGTCCAGATAAGCAAAGGTCGGATCCCCGGCGCGGGTGGTCTCGGAGCAGGCGTTCAGCACGGCTTCCCTGTCGAACTTCCATTCCATGACCCATTTCTGATACAGGTTCATTTCATCCTCGCTGGGCTCGCGGCGCTTTCCCAGATGCCGCAGCACAGCCTTCGTGCCTTCCCGGATCTCCTGTTCCCGGCGGAAGAAAAGATCCGCGTCCTCCGGTGAGAGCACATTCTCGTTCTTCATGTTCTGGGCCACCAGTTCCGCCAGACGGAACTTGAAATTCACGCCCCGGGTGGAGATCATATGGCTGATGAGCATCAGCACCGTTTCGGCAGGCAGGCCGATATCCGCGACCCATTCATAGGCCAGGGCGATCTCCGAAGCGCTCACCTTGCGGCGGGTGCCGAAAAGGCTGTACACATTCTCGGCGAACTCCACATACTCCTCATCCACGCCCATGGTCTCGCGGCCCTTCTGCTTCACCTGATTGGCGCTGTGGATCTCATATCTGAGGGGCTCTTCGGAGATCTTCGTGATCAGTCCCCGGCGCTCCCAGTAGCGCATGGCGGCCTCGATATCCCCCGGCTCCATGCCGAGATTGGACGCCGCCAGCACGGTATCCCATTCCGTCCGCAGATACAGGCTGTGGTACAGAGCATACAGATACACCCGCACAAAGTCACCCTTCGCGCCGGGCAGATAATCGGTGATAAAGGCATTCTCCACGGGAAGAGTGCCCCATATATTCATTTTCTGGTCAGTATCGATCATTTTTCTCTCTTTCTTTTTGCACAGGTCACGAAAGATATCTCAGTTTCCGGCGGAAAGATGCAGAATGCCGCCCTCCGATTATAGCATCCTGACGGAAAACGGGCAACAGACCGCCGCGTTCTCCTCTGTCATTACTTCCCGTTCAGCTGCTTCATGCGCCGCTCCAGCACGTCAGGCGCCGCCACGCTGTAGCCGAAAAAGCCCAGCGCCCTGCCCAGCTCATAATAGGCGCCGTGATTGTAGGCGATCAGCTGCGCCTTTTCGTAATCGATGCGTCCGCTTTCATCCAGCAGGCCCTCATCCACGCCCACGCTCACGATCTCGCCGGTGAACATGTCGTGGCTGCCCAGTTCCATCATGTCCTTCACTTTGCAGGCAAGATAGACCGGCGCGCCGGATATGGCGGGCGCCCAGGTCATGCCCTCCGCCTTCACAGGCTCCAGACCGCACAGTTTGAATTTATCGGTGTCGCGTCCGCTCTTCACTCCGCACAGATCCACAGCGGGCATCTGCGCCTTGCCGCACAGATTGATGACGAATTCACCGCTCTTTTCGATGATATCATGGCTGTAGCGCTCCTTGCGCACGGAAATGGAGCACAGGGGCGGATCGGAGCAGATGGTGCCCACCCAGGCCAGGGTGATGATATTGGGTGATACGCCCTCCGCGGCGCAGCTGATCATGGCCGCCGGCACAGGCGCCAGCAGAGTGCCCGGATTAAGTGTTACAAATGCCATTTTCCTGCTCCTTCATCTTTATCAGTTCAAAGGCTGTTTTCGCCGCGGAAAGGATGTCATCCTCCACAGGAACACCGGCTGTCTCCAGCGTTTCCCTGTTCTGGTGCCCGCCGGTGACCAGCACGCACCGGATGCCCATTTTTTCCGCCACCTGCGCGTCATGCAGCGTATCGCCGATTATGCATCCGTGAGCCGGTTCCAGTTCTTCATGCTCCATATATTCCATGCCGATGCTCACCTTGCTGGTAGCCCAGATGTGGGAAAGACCCAGAATATGCTCCATATACGGCTTTACGCCCCGCTCCGTTGTCTGCTTTTCCAGAAAGTCGGTCTTGCTGGCGGAGAGCATCACCTGGCCGCATCCATTCTCCTTCAGATACGCGAGCGCCGCGGCGGCGCCCTCCCGGAGGGGACACTGCTCCTCCGTGCTCACATAGCTGTCCATCCAGGCATGCCCGTCCACAAAGAAGTGTTCCTCTGTGATGCCGACCTTCGCGTAATAATCCTCCACGGGGAAGCAGAACACGCTCCGGTAGTATTCGATATCGGGTATGAGCGGAAGTCCCCTGTCCCTCAGCACGCCGTTCATGATATTCATGGCATAGACGGCGTCATCCAGGAGCGTTCCGTTCCAGTCCCAGAAAACAACAGGTCTCTTTTCTTTCTTTTTCACAATATTCCGGTTCATTTTATCTCCATTCTTATCATTGCTGTATCAGTCCGCCGTTCATGACCCGCAGGACACAGGCGGGCTTCGCCTCACTCAGATCGCTGATATCGGTGCAGGTCAGCAGCACCTGCGCCCCGGATACCCGCTCGATCAGCTTCTCGCGGCGGGTGGCGTCCAGCTCGCTGAGCACATCATCCAGCAGCAGCAGCGGGGTCTCCCCCTGATGCTTCGTCAGCAGATCAAAGCTGGCCAGACGCAGGGAAAGCACCGCGGTGCGGATCTGTCCCTGACTGCCGAAGCTTTTCAGTTCTCTTTCGTTCAGGTACAGTTCCACATCGTCCCGGTGCGGGCCCCTTGTGGTGGTCACCCGGCGCAGATCCTCCGCCCGGCTCTCTTTCAGCAGTTTCAGCAGTTTCTCAGACACGTTCTCCGCGTCAGCCACCTGGCTCACATAGCGAAGATCGAAATGCTCCTCATTTTTTCCCGCGATGTAGGTATAGTGCGATGTCGCCTGCTTTTTCATTTCCTCAACAGTCTCCCGGCGCATGCGCACGATGGGCGCGCTGCAGAGGGCCAGCTGCTCATCCCATGCATCCAGCTGACGGGGATCGCCGCCGGCCTGCAGGGATTTCAGCAGCGCGTTGCGCTGCTTGAGGGCGTTGTTGTAATTCTGCAGGGCATAGAAATAGGAGCGCTGATCCTGTGACAGGAGCATGTCCAGAAAACGGCGCCTCGCCTGAGGCCCGTCCTTCACCAGCTGCAGATCCTCCGGACTGAACATCACGCAGGTGGCATGCCCGATCAGTTCCCCCATGCGGGGAACGATCTTGCCGTTCACATAGATCAGTTTCTTCCTGCGGGCGTTCTCATACAGACGCACGCCCACCTGATGCTCCCCGTCCCTGCGCTGCACAGTCACCTGCACCGCCGCTGATTCCTTCTCATGCATGATCATGTCCCTGTCCTGGGAGGTGCGGTGACTGCGCCCCAGACAGCACAAATGAACGGCTTCCAGCAAATTGGTCTTGCCGGTGCCGTTCTTCCCCGCCAGCACCGTTACGCCGGGCGGCGGGGTGAGAAGGACCTGTCCGTAGCTGCGGAACTCATGCAGCCGAAGCGAGGATAAAAGCATGCGCGATCTTATCGAATCCCTTTATCAGATGATGCTGAAGGCATACTCGGTGACGGAGGTGTATACATCGCCCGCCTTCAGAACGGTGGTGGGGAACTCAGGCTTGTTGGGGCTGTCGGGATAATGCTGGGTCTCCATGGCGACACCGGAGAAAGCGGAATATCTCGCGCCGCCCTTGCCGGTATACTTCAAGCCCTGGCCGGTATAGATCTGGATGCCGGGCTCGGTGGTATTGCACTCCATGCGGATGCCGCTGTCACGGCTGGTGAGCACGGCGGCCTTATGCAGGCCTTCCTGCTCCCGCAGGCAGAAGTTGACATCAAAGCCGTTGACCAGATCGATGTAATGGCACTCGGAGCGGCGGGCGATACGCTCGCCGATCACGGCGGGCTCGGATACATCCAGCGGGCTGCCCTTCAGTTCGAAATACTTTCCGTTGGGGATCAGTTCGTCATCCACATCGGTGATCCTGTCGGCAAACACCTGCAGCTCATGGCCCGTCTCTTTTATACATCTCCCAGCCCCCCAGACCCTAATAGATATCGTATTCCGTCTTTTTCTTTGAAAAAAAAAAACACCAAACCGCCATCACCTTCCTCTTCCA
>PITV01000008.1 GCA_017577285.1 Clostridiales bacterium | reverse complement strand
CGATGGGATCCTCGATGGTTACGATATGCCCGCTCCGGGTGGAATTGATCCTGTCCACGATGCAGGCCAGCGTGGTGCTCTTTCCGCTTCCGGCAGGGCCCGTCACCAGGATCATTCCGCCGCGGAAATGAGAAAGATTCATGACCAGCGGGGGGATATTCAGTTTCACCGGATCCGGCTGACCGAACGCGACAACGCGGCAGGTGGCGGCAAAAGTGCCGCGCTGACGGTAGGCATTGCAGCGGAAACGCGCCAGATCCTTGATAGCAAAGGAAAAATCATCATCCCCGTTACTTTCCAGCTGATCCCGCTCACGGTTCGCGATGGCATATATGCCGTCGATCAGCGTATCGATCTCTCTGGGCATCATCCTGTCCGGCGACAGACATTCCAGAGAGCCGTTCACCTTGACCATTACGGGCGAGCCGGGGATGAAAAAAACATCCGATCCGCCCCGTCCGAGAGCCATTCTGAATAATTCTGTAAGTTCCATTTTTCCTCCGAAAGCATCGGCTGTAACAGTGATTGCGTCATCCGGATCATCTGCATCCGGTCATTCCGGAGCCGGTATCATTCACCGGCGGCCTCATTGCCGGTCGTATGCAGGATCCATTGAACGGAAGGCTGGCCTTCATCCGGCTGCAGAGCGATCTTCACGCCGCAGTTCAGGCACTTTCTGCCACCGATCTCCGCCCCGGTCAGGCGGAAAAGCATCGTGTTTACGATATCTGTGGCACTGTAATCGGCATACTCCGTCCAGTAAATGATTCCTTCCTCACAATCTACATCAAACACACCGGGATACTTCTCTTCCAGCCGTTCGCTGAGATCCTCCATCAGTTCCGCGTCACCCGATGCTTCCTGCGCCGCCAGCTGTCTTTCAGCGTCCAGCATCATCAGGGTGCGTTCGCTCTTTCCGTTCAGATCATAGATCGAAGTGATCACCTGGGTGTTTCTTTTTGTCAGATTACCGTCATTTCTGGCGCCGATCAGAGAGAGCATCCCCAGTACGCTCATGGAAACGACAACCACCATCAGGATCAGGGACGCGGCGCCGGGGCCGATGGAAAAACGCTTTTTCTTCATTGTCCCACCGCCTCTCCGGGGATATACCGGCTGCAATCCAGCGTGAACAGGAGCTCCGCATCATCTGATGAGAACGCCTCGATCCTGCCCTCACGCAGCACGCCGTCTCCCTCGCTCTGCCCGACATTCGTCACCGTGACGCGGAAACGGATGCCGTTTCCTTCCGCCGCATCTTTTTCCCACACATTCTCGCCGCAGCGGACAAAGCAGTCATAGGTCAGATCATCCCCGATGATCTCATTTTCCAGCAGTTTTCCCACATTCTCCGCGGCATAGATCTGCTCAGCCAGGTTCTGTGCCTCCAGAAGAGCGCTGTTCTGATCCCCGGCACGAAGGCTGAGATGCGCGGCGCCCGCAAATACCCTGATCAGCACGATGCAGGCAAGCGAGAAGAACAGAACCACGATCAGCAGCTCCAGCAGCAGCGCGTTTACCCGTTTACTCACTGCACATCACCGCCTTCAAAGGGATCCCGGGCTGTCCTCAGAGCGATCTTGACCCGGTAAACTCCGTCAATATCCGCCAGAGAAGCCTCCAGCAGACCGTCCTCATTCAGTTCCACCACAAAGGCGATCGCGTCACACAGTTTTTCACGCTTTGCCCCTGTCAGTTCCTCATATTCCACGGGAGCACCGATCTGCTCTTCAGTGACCGGCGCGTAGCTTTCCCACAGTATTCCTTCATCACAGTAGAGCCTTCTGGCGTACACCAGATCGTTGCCCGCGGCGTCCGTCTCTCCGGTATAATCCAGCCGCTCCACATAATAGATCTGCACGCCGTCATGGAGACATACCCCGGTGCGGATGGTATCCGCCTCATCCCCGGTGCGGGCCATGGAAGCCACGAAGGAGCGCATGATGCGGTTGACATTGTTTTTCTCGGAACGGGTTACGGTCTTGTTGTAGACCTGGGCTGAATACAGCACCAGCAATGTGGACATTACAGCAAATATACCCAGCAGCAGGAAGATGAACAGACCATGGAAGGTGAAGCGTTTTTCTTTTATCATCTGCCCGCACCTCCCAGTTCATACACCGTATATTCAGGGAAATAGTTGGCCATGCCGTGGTTATCATACTCCACGACATACTTATCCTCATTGTAGGAAAGGCCGTAGTTCACCCTGAGATAATCTATACTGGGGGGATATTGCCCCTCAATGGCATAACAGGTAAGCACAGCTTTGCGCAAAGCTTCCTCCACGAGCTGCTTTTCTTGCATATCCTGCCGGGACGCGATGCTGTCGATGAGCATGACTCCGGCTGCAACAAGAATGACTGCGACAATGACCGCGATCCATTCCTTGCGCAATTTCATGTTCCACTTACCTCCTTCCCGGCTTTTTCTTTACACACTGTCACAAAAACTGCACGGATGACCGGTGCCGCGTTACAGGATGCTGGACAGGATACCTGTCATAGGCAGCATGACTGTGAGCAGCACGGCACCGATAACGATGGCCAGCAGGGCGACCAGAGTGGGCTCCACGATGGAGATCATATGAGAGATGCTCTCATCGATCTGCTCCTCATAGATCGCGGCGACCCTTGCCATGACCTCATCTTCCTTACCGGAAGCAACGCCCATCTTGACCATGCGGTTGTGGATCTGATCGAACAGTTCAGCCCGGGACAGCGCTTCACCGAAGTTCTCACCCGCGGATACGCCCTCACGGATCTGCTCCACCTTTTTAATGGAGTTTTCATCCGTCAGCACCTTGGGTGCCATGCGCAGCGCTTCCTCCAGCGGGAAACCGGAGGAGATCATCATGGAAAGAACACCGGCGATACGGGCGGCGCTCAGCTTGCGCGAAATGCGCCGGACCGGCGGCAGCGCTCTGCGGAGGAAATCCAGCACCTTCTCACGCTGACGGGTCTGAAGCAGGATGGCGATGATCAGCACGCAGGTGAGCACAAGACCCACCACGATGAGCACCACAAGGCCGATGATCTCGCCGACACGCATCAGGCTGGTGCCTGTTTCGGAGATGCTGATGCCCATACCGTGCAGCACCTGAGTGAAGATGGGAAGCACCTTCATGATCATGATGAACACGATGACCATCAGCAGCGCGCCCAGCACCAGCGGATAGGTGATGGCGCTGACGATGGATGTGCGGATCCTGTCCTCGCGCTCATAATAGGTGGCAAGGCCTTTCATGACCTCTTCCAGATGTCCGGTCTGTTCACCGATCCCGACCATCTCCACCATATAGGAGGGCCAGCAGGTGCCCTGTTCCAGGGCCTTGTACAGAGAACCGGTCTCATCCACAGCTTTGCTGACAGCCATGTACACATCAGCGTGCTCCAGATCTCTGGAGCCTTCCGCCAGTGTCGACATGCCGTCATACAGCGGCATACCCGCATTCAGGATCAGTGCCACCTGACTGCAGAAGTTGCTCAACTCCGCTGAGTTCAATCCTTCTGTCTTTTTCTTCTTCATAGTGTTCCGCTCCCCTTAATAATATCGTTCAGGAATATAGGTCGATACTCTTGAGATCGCATTGATCGCGGCGGTGGGATCATAGAAGATCTCCTTCCCGTCCACTTCCGCCAGCACCCAGGCATGGTAGTTCTTATCAGCGTAACCGATGACCATTTTCGCGGGGATCCCCTCCACCCGCAGCATGCACACCACCATGGCGGCCAGATCCTGACAAATGCCCATTTTTTTGCTGTAGCAGGCATCGATATCAGGCAGATCACCGCCCTTTACCTGCACGGCACGAACATAGTCATAAGAGAACGCGCCTTCCTTTTCTATGTAACCGGTGATGGCAAGGAATTTTCCGGTCTCCGTCTCCAGCCCCGAACAGATCTCATGGGCCTTGGCGACTGCCGGAGATTGGCTGGTATAGTTCACATACTGATTGGGGCACAGGAACGCGGCGTATTCATTCTTCAGATCGGCTGTAACATAGAAGCTGTCCAGTTCACTGTATTTGTTGCCTGAAACATTCCTGTACAGGACGATCTTGTACTTTCCGCTGCCGAACTGAAGCGGAAACACCTCGTACTCGCCCTTCCCGTTCAGATCATATGTCAGGGTTTCATCATTATACTTGATCCTGAGTTTCAGCCGCTTGGATGTCTTGGGGCCTTTCACCATGATGTAACCGTCTGAAGCATGAGAGTAATCGATCATCAGGCCGGTATTTTCCCCGTACACATTCCGGCCGTTTTCACTGGGCTGCGGCCATACTTCGGCGAGGCTGAACAGTATTCCGGCACAGCAAAGAAACGCAAAAAATACCGCGATGACACGGATCACGCGTTTCTTTACAGACATGCGCTTCGCCCCCATCCTTCTTTATCACTACTGAGTATAGCACAGGTCCCCGCTCATTGCAACAAAAAAGTTACATGATGTATGGAATTTTCATCGAAATCATGTAATATTTCTCTAAAATTCTATAAAAAAAGGATCATGTATACAAAAAGATACATGATCCGGTCAAAACTGCGTTACTGAACGTAAGGAGTACAGCAGAATGTCAGGAGCAGAGAAACAAAAGGCACGATCTGTATCACATTCCCGTCCGGAATGTCACCGGAAGCATCATCCATCCGCGGCAGATACAGTCCGCCGGGGGGACAACTGTATCACTTTTCTCTTAAATATCCCGCGGGACATTCCCGAGGATCTCCTGATCAAAGCTGAACAGGGCTTCATTGATATGAAATATGTCATATTCCTTATGGTCAATGAAAAAGCCTACGATCTGATCTGACAGGCTGGATCCGGAGAGGGCATAGCCCGCTTTTTTCAGCAGCATTTCAGTATCCTTACGGTTCAATTCGAGGGCCACGGCCAGCGCGAGGACCGTTTTCTTGGACGGATGATAGTTCCTGTCGCTGCAGATCTTGCTGAAAAGCTTTCTGTCGATATTCGCGCGCCTGTAGCACTCCGTGTTTGAAATATTCTTCTTGCAGAGCAGCTGAATGAGCGTATCCGTGAAACCGGCGTCCAGCTGCTCCAGAAGCTTTTTCAGTTCCTCCCGTTCATCCCAATCAGACGCCCCGGAAGAGCGCATCGCGGATAAGCAGGGAGCTTCAATAGAGTAATCCGCAGAGTAATCCGCCTCATCCCAAAGCGGATGAGGCGCCTCACAGGCGGAAACATCTTCGCGGGGCGCGGGCACACAAGACTTATTCAGACGGGCATCCCGGTCCGTTCCGGGTGACCAGTTTTCCGGTTCAGGTCTTTTTCTTCTGTCGGGTATCCTGCTGGCAAGCCCGGACATCCTGCGCCAGGGATACCTCCGTTCGCTCCCGAAGCTTTCCTCATTCCACAGAAAACGTTCCACATAGCGGACCAGCTCGGGGCTTTCACGCATCACCATATTCAGGGCGCTTTTGTTATAGACGAGAAGATAGACCGTCATGTCATCCGTTTCAAGAAAACGGCGGATCACATTCCTCGCCGCGGAGTAGACCTCCGCCTCGGGGCAGCCGAATGTGCCGGCGCCGATCAGCGGCATGGCGACAGACTCCAGTTTCGCCTCTTTCGCGAGCCGGAGAGCACCGCTGTAGCAGGCTGCGATGGTCTCCCTTTCACCATGTTTTCCGTCCTTCCAGACAGGGCCGACCGTGTGGATCACCTTTCTGCAGGGCAGTTCTCCCGCGTCCGTCATCACGCACTCGCCGGCGGACAGGGGCGGGAGCGTCTTCCACATACCGGCGGCAGACTGTCCAGCCGCCGCATGGATATCCGCGTCAGCTCCGCCGCTGCCGCTGAAACAGCAGTCGGTAGGATTCACGATGGCATCGCATTTCATGCGGGTAATATCATCTCCGACGATATACAGGGGCATACTCTCACCTTCCTTTCCGTATCATTCATCAAAGGGATAACGCTGATCTATGCTCAGTTCCCGGTCTTGGGAGGCAGCATGGTAAGCGCGATGCGCTTTTTCTGCTCATTGACCTCCACGACCCATACCTTTACCACATCGCCCACCTTCACCACCTCGGAGGGATGGCGGATGAAGCGGTTCACCATACGGCTGATATGCACCAGGCCGTCCTGATGCACGCCGATATCCACGAAAGCGCCGAAATCAATGACATTGCGGACTGTTCCGGTCAGTTCCATTCCGGGCTTCAGATCCTTCATATCCAGCACATCCTTGCGAAGCACAGGCGCCGGCACATCCTCACGGGGATCGCGGCCCGGCTTTTTCAGTTCGCTGAGGATATCCTGCAGGGTGGGAAGGCCCACGCCGATCTCCCCCGCCAGTTTTTCTTTTCCGTATGCTTCGGCCTTCTGTTCCACATCGGGAATGCCGCCGTTCCGGATATCCTTCACATCCAGGCCCAGCTTGTCCAGCAGGGCCTTCGCGGCCTCATAGCTCTCGGGATGCACGCCTGTGGCATCCAGCGGATTGCGGGAACCGTTCACCCGCAGGAAGCCGGCACACTGCTCGAAAGCCTTTGGGCCCAGCTTGGGCACTTTTTTCAGCGCGGCGCGGGACGGAATACCGTTCTCATCGCGGTACGCCACGATGCCCTTCGCCAGCGTGGGGCCGATGCCCGCCACATGGCTCAGCAGTTCCGCGGAGGCGGTGGAAACTTCAACGCCCACCGCGTTCACGCACTGTTCCACTACGCCGTCCAGCGCGGCGGTCAGTTCATTCTGCTTCAGATCATGCTGATACTGGCCCACACCGATGGCCTTGGGATCGATCTTCACCAGTTCCGCCAGAGGATCCTGCATGCGGCGGGCGATGGACACGGCGCTGCGCAGGGAAACATCGTAATCCGGGAACTCGGCGGCACCCAGTTTGCTGGCGGAGTACACGGAAGCGCCCGCCTCGCTGACGATCATGTAGGCGGCACCCGGCAGCTGAGGCAGCAGAGACACGATGAACTGCTCGCTTTCGCGGCTGGCTGTTCCGTTGCCGATAGCGATGGCGGTGATATGGTACTTGCGGGCGCAGCCCACGATAAACCGGGCAGCCTCCGCCTTTTTGCTTTCATGAATGGGCAGTGTGAAGTAACCGACGCCCGTCTCCAGCACCTTGCCGTTTTCATCGATGACAGCCAGCTTGCAGCCGGTACGGAAACCGGGGTCCACGCCCAGCGTCACCTTGCCCTTGATGGGCGGCTGCATCAGCAGCTGATGAAGATTATCGCTAAACACCTTGATGGCGCCCGCATTGGCCTTATCGGTCAGGTCATTGCGGATCTCGCGCTCCAGAGAGGGGAACAGAAGGCGTTCCCAGGCATCATCACAGGCTTCCTCCACATAAGGAGTGGCCGCGGACGGGCCGGCGGGCGCCGCGTTGGCCGATGCCTTGGCGAAGGCCTTGGCAAAGGCGGAATTGGCGGGAATGCTCCCCCGCGGATCAAATACAGGAGCGGCCGTTTCATGGCAGTAATTCTTGTGCACCAGCGCCAGACACTTTTCCACCGGCGGCTCGATGGTCACTTTCAGGAATTCCTCGCGCTCGCCGCGGTTTACAGCCAGCACGCGGTGCGGATGGGTCGCGAGGGTGGCGACACGCTCGGAAAAATCGTAGTACATGCTGTACACGCTGTCCTCATCCTTCGCCTTCACGCTGCGCAGGATTGCTTCGCGGGTCAGCAGTTCACGGGCGGCCTTGCGCAGCGCCGCGTCATCGCTCACCTGCTCCGCGATGATATCCTTGGCGCCGTCCAGCGCCTGCTGCGCGTCCTCAACGCCCTTTTCTGCATCGATGTATTTCGCGGCTTCCGCCTGCACATCACAGCGGGGTTTCTGCTCCAGCAGCCACTGAGCGAGGGGCTCCAGTCCCTTTTCCTTTGCGATCATGGCTCGGGTGCGGCGCTTGGGCCGGTAGGGACGGTACAGATCCTCCAGTTCCGTCATGGTGGCGGCAGCAGCCAGTTTTGCCAGCAGTTCGTCATCCTGCACACCCAGATTATGCAGACTGTTCTCGATCTCTTCCCTGCGCTTGTCCATATTGCGCATATATTCCAGACGTTCGGACACTTCGCGAAGCACCTGATCGTCCATGGCGCCCGTCAGTTCCTTGCGGTAACGGGCAATAAAGGGAATAGTGTTTCCCTCGTCCAGCAGTTTGATAACGGCGCCCACATGAGTGGGATTCAGATGAAATTCCCCGGATAAACGCGCGGTATAATCCATGTTTCTGTTCCTTTCTCATAAAAGCGGAAAACCGCTTCAAATCAGGAAGATTATATCACAGATCCGCTGCAAATACAAATAGCCGGCAGCGCCCGGACGAACTGTTTTTCTTGAAATCCCGCTTTGGTATCTGATATATTATGACCGGACCGGAATATCCGCAAAACAGGAAATGTTTTTCTCTCAGAAAAGATGTATGATCCTCCTGCAGCTGCAGAAAGAACGGAAGGAGGTGCGAAGGTGGACAGACAAGTCATTCAGAAATGTATCGACTACATCGAAGAAAATCTGAAAACAGAGATCAGCGCTGTTGAACTCGGCAGCATGTCCGGTTATTCCCTGTTTCATTTCTACCGGCTTTTCCAGACTGCCACAGGCATGCCGGTGATGCAGTATATCACCCGCAGAAAACTGCTGAACGCGATATGGGAGATCGCCAGCGGAAAGAAAATGATCGATACGGCACTGGAATACGGCTTTGGAACATACGCCGGCTTTTACAAGTCATTCGTCCGGGAGACCGGATATACGCCTGCGCACTATATGGAAACCTGCAAGGTAAAGAAACCCTGCAGGATCAACATTCTACAGAAGGAACTTATTATGATCAGTCAGAAGAAAGCATCGGAAATGCTGAAATACTGGGGACTGGAAAACGAAAAGATCGCCGATATCGTATATGAGGAGACCGGACATATCAGCGGATCGGCTAAATACGCGGGAGAAAAGTACATTCTGAAATATACGCCCGATCTCGGGCGCGTCAAAAAGGCGATAAGCATCGCGGAGGCACTGGAAAGCGTCGGGTTAAGTTCCCCCGGTGTCCTCCGGACGAAAGACGGCGCGGACTGTATCCGGGACGGAGAACTGTATTTCTTCGTGACCCGCAGGATGACCGGCGAACGCCTGAAAGCCGGCAGTATGTACATGGAAGGTCATGAAGAAAAAGCCCGGTTCATCGGCGAGATCATCGGTCAGCTGAGCCTGGCGCTGAAAAAAGCGGATGTGATCACCGATGACACAGACACTTACGGCACAGTCGCCGGTTGGGCGCTGCCCAAACTGAAGGGAAAGCTGTCTGTCGATCCAAAGTTCATCGATAAGTACCTTGCAGAATTCTCCGTTCTGTACGGCAGGCTGCCCCGTCAGACCATCCACCGCGATCCGAATCCCGGCAATATCATACTGTCCGGTGATAAATGGGGATTCATCGATTTTGAACTGAGCGAGCGGAACGCACGCATTTTCGATCCCTGCTATACCTC
Organism: Clostridiales bacterium; assembly: GCA_017577285.1. Classification (GTDB taxonomy): domain Bacteria; phylum Bacillota; class Clostridia; order Christensenellales; family Aristaeellaceae; genus ZC3RG03. The sequence goes on along the minus strand of PITV01000008.1, from coordinate 17,857 downwards.
CGCGGCAATCCTGTCGGAAAGTTTCGAAAAAGGAAACGATGAGAAGCCGGCGCGCTGGATCAGCATAATGAAAGAGATCATGTACGGCTATGATTCGGTGGTGAAAATGACGGAGGAAGAGAAAGAGGCTGTCCCCTGTGTCCTGCTTGCCAACCAGTTCATCGCCGCGGCGTGGTTCTCGGATATCGACAGGTATAAAGAACTGTACGATATAAACATCGCCATGACAGAATGGATGGTCCGGAATTTTGACAGACTGCGTGCATTTGATTAAGCGCTCCCGGCGCGGCAGTCCACGACGCGCCTCACGGCACTGATGTCATCTTCGTCAATGAGAATGATACCTCCTGTGATTTCGTCAAACTCATTTCCGTGTATGAGGGATATGTGGTCACCATGGGCGTTTTCACGGCCGAAGGTATCGTAAGCGGTGCCGGTATCGTGATCGCGCTGCAGCTGCCGAGTGACATGTGATTTGTTTCCACCGGGTAAATATCCGGCATATGGTCTTTCCGCTCCGCAGGCACCCGCCTGCGGGGTATTGCTTTTGTTTGACACGGCATGTTATAATCCGGTTGTATTCACCGGACAAATGATCCGGAGAAAAGGAGGGCGCGGACAGGATGACAAAGATCGCTTTTTTTGATTTTGACGGCACCTGCATCGGCGGCGACAGCATCATCCATCTGGTCCGCTATGCCCTTAAAAACGGTGTCTCCCCTCTGCGTCTCCTTCCCTCCCTCGGATGGGGCATCCTTTACAAGGCCGGTCTGGCGGATGAGGGCGCGTCGAAAACACACGGCCTGCGCTTTCTGCAAAGGATGGGGCCGGATGAAAGGGATGCCTTCTGCCGGGATTTCGCAAGGGACGATCTGGCAGAACGGGTATACAGCGACGCGAAAAAGACCATCCGCGGACTGAAAGATGAAGGATATGACATCTGGCTGGTTTCCGCCTCCACGGAGAACTATATGCGGTATGTAAAGGATCTTCTCGGCGCCGATGTGCTGATCTGCACCCCCATCGGTGGGAACGGGATCGTGACAGGCAACTGCAAGGGAGAAGAAAAAGTACGCCGTATAAAGGAAGAGATCGCGGCACGCGGTCTTTCCGTTGATTTCAGCGTCTGCGCGGCCTATGGCGACAGCGGAAGCGATCTGCCTGTACTGAATCTCGCGGGCCGCAGATACGCTGTAAACGCCAAAAAAACGCTGCTGAAAAAGGCGCCCGGCATAGAACGGCTCGCCTGGTCATAATACACAGGCGCATGCAGCGGTCTTATATAGCAAAACTCCGCCCGGTCCGGAAGGATCAGGCGGAGTTTTCATTTGCACAGGATCAACGCTTACCTGAAGATCAGCTGGGCGAAATTATAAAAACCGATGTTCCAGATAAAGAAGGAATGCGTTCCGTGCAGTTCCTGCCACATGTAATTCTCTCCGTCAACGAACCGGTCGCAGACGGCGGGCAGATCTTTGGCGGCGGCTGCCGCGGCAAAGTAGGCAACATTGTCTTCCAGACCGCAGATGCTGTAGAAATACCCGATCTCATAGGGGCAGTCCTTCAGCGCGGCGCTGATGACCGCGGCGGAATTGGATGTGGGCGCGGCGGAGAAAGCGCCGAACCAGGCAAACAGATCATTGCATTCACATAAACCGATATTGATCGTCTGCATACCGCCCATGGAGAGCCCGGCAATGGCGCGGTGCTCGCGGGCCGCGGTCATGTCATATCCGTTCTCATCATATTCCCCGTAGGTGGAATAACGGCTCTCGATGAAGGGGATCAGGTCGTTTCTCAGTTCCTTGCCGAACAGATAGAATGCGGCAGTCCTCTCGTTGTCAGACTTGAAATTGGTGCCCGCGCGGCCGTTGGGAGTCACGATGATGAAGGGCTCCACATCGCCGTACCAGATCAGGTTGTCGATGATGGAGCGGGCTTTCCCGGTGCTGGAATTGAAACTCCATTCATCCTTGTTTCCGCCGATGCCATGCAGCAGATACAGGACATTGTACTGCCTGGAGGGATCATAACCGGTGGGCAGATACACATTGGCCTGCTTCTCATAGGGGCTCATATCCCCGTTGTAGTCATAGGTCGTATAGGTTACGACTTCCACGGTGCCTCCGCCTTCCTTCCAGCGAAGGGCGGTGTACTTGACGGGAATGGAATTGGAAACAGTCGTGGTGGGCACTCTCTCCTCGTCCGCCATGCAGCAGACGGGCAGGAGCATGCACAGGATCAGCAGGGCACAGATCGTTTTTTTCATCGTTTTTCTCCTCTCATCGTTCTTCTTCCGGTCGCACCTCCGGCGGAAGTCCCTTACTCTCCGCCCAGCACGTGATACACAGTATCAAACGAGGTCTTGATCTTGTTCTTCTCGGTCAGCAGGCCGCCGTAGGGGCTGTTGAGTTTCCAGGTGTAATTGCTGGAGGGCAGCATCGGGCAGTCGTTGATGCCCCAGATGCATACAGCAGACAGAGGACGGTTCTCATTCGCGGTATTGACCTCGATGAACATTTCGAACAGTTTTCCGTAGAATGCGGCGTGCTGCGCGGCCTGACCCTTTTCATAGTTGCGCACAGCCATCTCGGTGAGCTGCACTTCCAGGCCGTATGAGGCATAGGTCTCGATGCTGAGGCGGATGGAGGCGATATCCTCCTCGTTCATGCAGCCTTCCTGAACACCGTAGCCGCCGATATAGCCCTGCATGCCGATTCCGTCGATCAAGCTGCGGTCGTTCCCGTCCTTATCCTGCACATAGGAATTGATGCTTTCGATGAGGGAGCAGGCAGCCTCACGCTTCTGAGCGAAGAACATGTTGTAATCATTGTAGAACAGGCGGATATCGGCTCCCAGCGCTTCCACGGTATCTCTGGCGCACAGGAAAGAATACTCCACATAGTCGGGCCCCAGATACACATAGAAGGGGTTTTCCGCGCCGTTGCGGACGGTGCGGACATGGCGGGGATCGGCAGGATCGAACTCACCGGCGTTGTCACCGATGGCCTCATTGACCACATCCCAGCAGTAGATCACACCGGGATATTTGTTTTCGAAGTGGGTAATGACCTGATCGATATAGCTGCGCACGCGCAGACGCATGGTCTCGCTGTCCGCGAAAGGCTTGCTGTCATCATAGTCCTCATGGAAGAACCAGGTGGTCATGTAGGCATCCCATACCAGCACATGCCCGCGCACCCGGATGCCGTTTTTCTGCGCCCAGGCGACCATCTGATCAGCGGCGGTGAAATTCATGCGGGGCATTCCGTCATCGCTGCTCCTGCTGGCGCGCTGATCCAGCAGGGAATATGCCTTGGTCTCATTGGTGCAGGTGATGGAATTGAAGTGATACCCCATCACCTTCATATAGTTGCTGTCCCGCAGATTATTATAGCCGAAACAGCCGCCGAATTTAAATCCATAGGCTTCCGCCAGTTTCCACATGGGCTGATAATCATCATATTTCATACCGCTTTCCTCGGCAGAGCAGGCACACAGCCCCGCAAGCACAGTTATCATCATCATAACGGCAACAACGCGCAGAGTTTTTTTCATTCCTCACGCCTCCTGTAATTGATACACAGATATTACCGCGTTTCACAGGAAAAAGCAATACATGCCCGGCCGTCCGTGCGGACAAAAATATCCCCTCCCGCTTTACGGATAAAGGCACGCGCGCTATAATGAGAGCATCAATCCCGGAGGTCTTGGACACATGAAACCGTTTTTTGAGGAGCACAGCGGAATCGTCTATACCGGCCCGATCTGCAGGTTTCCCTATCCCGTGCACATGCACGGAACTGTGGAAGTGATCTGCCCTTCCCGGGGCTATGTGGATCTGACCATCGGGAACCGCCGCCACATCGTGCATCCGGGAGACTGCGCTGTCGTATTCCCCATGACGGTCCACGGCTACAACAGCATGCTGGAGGATCCTTCCGGCGTCTGCATGATCTTTCCAGCCGATACTGTGCCCGCCTTCAGCGCCCTTTTTCAGGATATGTGCCCGGATTGCCCGCTGGTTCCGGCGGACAGGCTTCCGGTCGCCCTTCCGGATATCATCTCAAAGATCGCGTCTTTGCCCAATGACGCCCCGGATGAGCTGAAAAAGGCCTATATCCACCTTACTCTCGCGCTCATCCTGCCATCCCTTTCCCTGAAGCCCAACGGGCCCGAGGAGGAGAAAGATACTGTCAGAAGGGTGCTGGAGCATCTGGCCCGGCACTACACGGAGCCGGTGTCCCTGAACAGTCTGTCGGAGGATCTGAAGATCAGCGTGTCACACCTGAGCCATATCTTTTCGCAGCAGCTGAAGATCAATTTCCGCAAATATATCAACATCCTGAGGATCGACCGCGCCAGGCAGCTGCTGCAGACCGGCATGACCCTGACAGAGATCGGCTTCGCCTGCGGCTTTGAGGACAGCCGCACCTTCCGCAGAGCCTTTTCCTCCCTGCAGGGCATGTCCCCCGCGGAATACAGAAAGCTCCGGCGCGCGGGTACCGGCATCATCACCGGAACAGATCCGGCGGACCCGGAAAAAGAGTGATGCCGCAAGCCGGCGCGGATAACAGACGCCGGACAAAAAAAGACAGCCTGCGCTGTCTTTTTTTATATTTCGCTGTTTTCTTTCCCGGGCATTCCGCGGGCAGGATCATTTTTCCTTCTTACAGTTCTCTGTCAGATAGGTGAACACCTTTTTTGCCACAGGCGCGGCATAGGTCCCGCCGCCGCCGGCATCCCGTATCACGACACACACCGCGTAGGAGAAATCCTCCTCATCGATAAAGCCCACGAACCAGGCATCCGTGTTTTCCTGTCCGTCCATTTCAGCCGATCCGGTCTTTCCGCAGATCCTGTGGCCGGGCACCGCAGCAGCCGTACCCGTGCCTGTCTGCACGGTGGTGCGCATATATCCCTTCAGAACAGCGGCGATCTGCTCCGTCATCACCGTACGGTATACCGCCGGTGACATCCTCGCTCTCGTGCTCCCTTTCTGAGAGACGGCTTCCTTCAGCAGTTTCGGTTCCATCATAACGCCGTTGTTCGCCACAGCAGCCGCCACCATGCACATATGCATGGGCGTTGTCAGCAGGGCGCTCTGCCCGGCACCCGTAAAGGCGATCTCAAAGGGCGTGCGGTTTCTGGAAGGATAGACCGAGTCCTCCACCACCATATCGGAAAAGAGGAAATGATCATTGAACCCGAATTTCTCGGCGGTCTCCTTCAGTTTGCTGTCGCCCATGTTCAGCGCCAGTTCGGCAAAGGCGCTGTTGCAGCTCTTTGAGAAGGCCGTCTCCAGCGTCAGCGCCCCGTGAGCGCTGATCTTGCCCGTGCTGAGGTTGGTGCCTGAACAGGTGACCGCTTTTCCGTCCGCCGTCATGTAGCCCTCGCACAGGTAATTCCATGTATCGATGCCGGCGGTATTCTCCAGCGCGGCGGCGGCAGTGATGATCTTGAAAGTCGATCCGGGCGCTTTCAGCATCTGCACCGCGTTATTGATAAACACCGCCCGCTCGGAAGCGGACCCGCTGTAGTTCACAGTCAGGGGGTCAAAATCGGGGAAGGACATTTCCGCGAGAGTCGCGCCTGTTTTATAGTCCAGCACCACCACCGCCCCGCTCTTTCCCTTCGGGAAGAACGTGCTGATGTATGTGCAGAGGCTGCTGTCGATGGTCAGATGCACATCATCGCCCTTGGGCATTCCGGCGGTGAACAGATTTGTAATGTCATCTATCACCGAAAACTCGAATCCGTACAGATACCAGGCCATGAAAGAATCCACGCCGTTCTTCACGCCGCCTCTGGTATCCCCCAGCACATGGGCCACGGCACGGCGTCTCTGCTCATCCTCCTGATATGTTCTGGCGCCCGATCTGTCACTGGAAGCCAGCAGGATCCCGTTTGTGTCATAAATATCCCCGGGCCGCACGCTCTCCTTGCGGGTGGCAATCACGTCATTGGCGGAGGCGTTCAGCACGCGGCTGCGCTGCTTTGATACATAGATCCATCCGTACACCATCAGCAGGATCAGCAGCGCCGAGAGAAAAACGGCGGCGCGCAGGATATTCTTTCTCAGTTTCTTCATGTCCGCGCACCTCTCTCATCAATTTCCGCCATCTCCTCATCCTCATCCAGCACATCCCTGTTGCGGGCTTCCACGCCCTGCACAAGGCCGATGAGACACATGGCGCTGACCATGGAGGTGCCGCCGGAGGAGATAAAGGGCAAGGTAACGCCGGTAAGCGGGATCAGCTTGATGACACCGCCTATGATAACGAAGGTCTGTATCGCCAGCATGCACACGCTGCCGATCGCCAGATGACCGTGCATCGCCGAGGTGCTCCGGCGGGCGATCATAGCGCCCCGCACCACGATGAGCACATATACGATGATCACCAGCGCGGCAAAGACCATGCCGAACTCGTTCATGATGATGGCAAAGATATAGTCGTTGCGCGCTTCGGGGATGGCGGTCATGTTGCCGCTCCCCAGACCCGTTCCCCATAGCCCGCCGTTGACCATGGCGATCAGACCCATAACGATCTGATATCCCTTTCCGTACTCATCCTGCCAGGGATCCTGCCACATCGCCACCCGGCTCTGGATATAGGGGAACCTGGTATAACCGATATAGGCGGCGGCAACGCCTGCTGCCAGACCCGCCAGCGTCAGCACAAGGCTGCCGGTGGAAACATAGATCAGCACCAGCACGGTGAAATAGAAAAGCAATGCCGCGCCCATATCCCGCTGCAGAGCCAGCAGCAGGATGCACATGGCGGCGTATACGATGCTCAGCACCCGCTGTCTGCGGCTGAGCATATAGCTGACACACAGGACCAGGAACACCTTCACGATCTCGCTGGGCTGGAAGGAGATGCCGCCGATCAGGATCCAGGCCTTGGCGCCGTTGATCTCCCTTCCCGCCGCCAGCGGCAGCGCCAGCAGCACAAGTGAAAGCCCCATCATGATCACGATGAACACAGGCCAGCGTCTGATCATCCGCACCGCGATGATGCAGGCGACCATTCCGGCAGTGCCTGCCGCATAATAGACAGGCTGCCGCATGCCCAGCGCCGGATCGATGCGGTAAAGCACGATCATCCCGAGAGAGCACAGGAAATTGACCAGGGATACCAGCAGGATGTCCGCGCCGAAAAAGCGTCCCAGGATGTGAGCCGCGATATATTCCACGAGGGGCACCGCGAAAGCCAGGATCAGGCTGCGGCTCTCTCCCGTCCTGATGAACAGGAGCATAAAGGAAACAAAGCCGAAAAGCGATACCGCTGTCAGCAGTCCTCTGGCGCCTCTGCGCGTTTTTCTGTTTTTCTTCTGCTGAATACTCATGCCGGATCATCAGGTCCCCAGTTATCTGCAGTATCGTCACGCGGAACCGGCTGAGGGCGCTGCTGTGGATAGGGCGCCCCGGGCGGATACATTTCCGGGAAAGGAACATAAGGCTCTCCGGGCACCGGCGCGGCGCCGCGGTACGGATACCCGCGCCCCCGGTCATCATACGCCCTGTCCTCTCCCCAGTCAGCTGGTTCATCATCGCGGTCCGCCGGGGCCTCTCCCCAGTCATCACAGCCCGTTCCCCGGCCTGCCGGAGCATTGCCCGGATATTCAGGGTACCGGTTCGCCATTCCGCCCCGTCCGTACATGTATCCGTACCATCCGGGGAGAGGCTCCTCTCCCCACTCCGGCCCGTACATCTCTCCGTTCTCCGGTTCTTCAAAAGGCTCTGTCTCCGCTCTGCGGGGAGCGTCCAGTCCGGCAAAGAAACGGATGATGTAGCGTTCTGTCCCCAGCACCAGCTCGCTCCCGTTGCCGAGGATCACGCTGCCCTTCACATTCCTGCCGTTCACCATCATCTGCCTGCTGCCGTGGGGTGTGATCTTCAGCCCCTTTCCCGGCACAAAAAGGAAATGGGCATGGATGCCGCGCACTCCGTTTCCCTTCAGCTTCACATCACAGGATGAAAACCTTCCCATGCTCCCCTCCCGGGGGACAGGCACGGTCTTTCCCGTGGACGGACACAGCATCTCGCCGATCAGGCCCGCGTCCGGAAGACGGCGGATGATCTTTCTGTACTGTTTCGCGTCCTTGCGCAGCCACAGGAAGCTCCGCACCGCAACAAAGCCGGCCAGCAGCACGAATACATACCGCAGCCCGCTCGTCAGCACATCCAGAAATCCTGATGACTGCATCCCGTCTCCCTTCTCCCGGCTCAGTTCCTGTTTCCGGATCCCGTTCCGGGGTTTCTGTCTGTTTGTTTCTTCGCCCTGTCCAGCGCCCTGATCGCGGCGTCCGCCACGGTGTTTCCCACCGGATGACGGTTGTTTTCCTCAATGAAGCGGGCGATCTCGATATTCACCTGCTCCACCTCCTGCCGGAATTCCCGGGCGGAGGTGCGGAGGCTCCCGTGACCCATGGTGATGATCTGCTCCAGCCCGTCCGAGGTCACCACTCTCGCCCTGTAAGGGCCTTTCAGTTTATAGGTGGTCTTTTCTATGTAGTTGTCGGCGGTCTCCGCCTCGCCCGTATACACGATAGTGATGTTCTTGTACTGCTCGCTGTACCCCGGATTGTGCTTCACCTTGTAGGCGTCGAACACCAGGATGACCCGCGCCTTGCGGACGCCCTGAAAGTTGCACAGGATCTCCGCCAGCACATGGCGGGCGCTTTCCAGGCTCTGCCGGGACAGGGCTTTCAGGTCGTCCCAGGCAAAGATCACATTATAGCCGTCCACCAGCAGGAATTCCGTTTCCGGGATGCTCACCTCCCGCTGCTCCAGTACGGGAGCGGTGCGGGGCTGCGGGTCAAAGGACCGCGGCCTGACGGCGCCGTAGGTCCGCTCGAAAATGGCCATCAGTTCTCTATCCTCCTCCGCGGCGGATTTCGGTGCGGAGGGCTTTTTACTTTTCCCGGCCGGAGCGCTGTCATTCAGATTGCCCCCTCCCCGGGTATTTTCGGCACCGGTCTGGATATGCATATACTCCCGCACCTTGTTCCACGGCACATTGAATCCCGCGCCGTGGCTGCAGAACACGGAATCAGGAGAATTTTCCAGGTCTGCCAGCGGATTGTACCCGGAGGCCCTGATCACGGCCTCACTGTCCGCGCAGGGCTCATAGCCGCCGTTCCTCAGTTCCAGATGTCCCCTTCCGCCCGTATAGGAAGTGACCTCCCTGCCGTATCCTCTCGCCTTGACAACGGGCACAAAGCCGCTGATCTTCATCATGCCGTCCCGGGTATCCTCAGGAGAGGAAAACCGGCCGCCCATGCGTTCCAGATCTGTCATAGCCCTGCCCAGCTGGGCCGGCGGAAGGGTCAGTTCAAATTCATACCACGGCTCCAGCAGCACGCTGCGGGCGCGCATCAAGCCGTTGCGCACCGCGCGGTAGGTGGCCTGGCGGAAATCCCCGCCTTCCGTATGCTTCAGATGATCGCGCCCCGCGATCAGGGTGATCTTCATATCGGTGACAGGCGCGCCCGTCAGCACGCCGACATGCTGTTTTTCATACAGATGGGTCAGGATGAGCCGCTGCCAGTTGCGGTCCAGCTCATCCAGAGAGCATTTTGTGTCAAAGACCAGTCCACTGCCCTTCTCACCGGGTTCCAGCAGCAGATGCACCTCGGCGTAATGCCTCAGCGGTTCATAGTGGCCCACGCCCTCCACCGTATCGGTGATGGTCTCCTTGTACAGTACGCTTCCCTCATCAAAGGTGATATTCAGCCCGAAACGGTCCTTCAGCTTGCGCTGCAGCACCTCCAGCTGCACTTCCCCCATCACACGGGCCCGTATCTCCCGGGTCTGGCCGTTCCACTGCACGCGCAGGAGAGGATCCTCCTCCTCCAGCCTTCTCATGGCGCTCAGCACCGCCGCGGCATCCTGCCCCATGCGGTTGACATGATAGGTGAACACGCCCTCCAGCTGCGAGCGGGGGCTGTCCTTTTCCGTGCCGATCCCCTGCCCCGCGCGGGTATGCTCCAGCCCTGTCACGGCACAGACACAGCCGGCGGTCACTTCATCCGCCTGCGTATATTTATCACCGGAATAAAGAAGGATCCGGTCCGCCTTTTCATCCCAGACCTTCCCGTCATCATTCAGGCTCAGCACATCGCGGGAGCGGAGAAAACCGCCGGTGATCTTCATGAAAGTCAGCCGGGCATCCTGTTTGTCCCGCCCGATCTTGAACACCTTCGCGCCGAATTCCCGGGGATACTGTTTCGCGGGGATCAGGGAGCAGATCCCGTTCAGCAGCTCCTCTATGCCGGTCATCTTCAGGGCGCTGCCGAAGAAGCAGGGAAACAGTTTCCGTTTGCCCGTCATTTCACAGCGGAGCTTCTCACTGACGGCGCCGTCCTTCTCATAGGCCTTCCATGCTTCCTCATCGCACAGGGCGATATATTCATCGGCATCCGGGGAGGAAATGTCTGTTACAGCCTCGCTGAGGCGGCTCTGCAGTTCCGCGAGAAGGCTCTGCCTGTCCGCGTCCTCCCGGTCCATCTTGTTAACGAAAAGGATGACAGGCACCCCGTATCTCTCCAGCAGTTTCCATTCCGTCACGGTATGGCTCTGCACGCCGTCCGCGGCGCTGATGAGCAGCACCGCGCAATCCAGCACATCCAGCACCCGCTCCATCTCGCCGGAAAAATCCACATGCCCCGGGGTGTCCATCAGGGTGATCTGCGTATCCTTCCAGGACAGCCGCGCCATCTTGGAAAAGATGGTGATGCCGCGCTCCTTCTCCAGCGCGTCCGTGTCCAGAAAGGTGTCGCCGTTATCCACCCGCCCCGCTTTCCGAAGCGCCCCGGACAAAAACAGCATATCCTCCGAGAGGGTGGTCTTGCCGGCGTCCACATGGGCCAGCAGACCGCAGATCAGCTGCCTGCTCATTCCGCACGCTCCCCGGCATCCCGCAGATCAAGCATCACAGGGCAGTGATCGCTGCCGAAAATATCGTTCAGGATATCGGCGCCGGTCACCCGCTCTTTCAGGCAGTCGGACACGATGAAATAATCGATGCGCCACCCGGCGTTGTTGGCCCGGGCATTGAAGCGGTAGCTCCACCAGGAATATTTGACCTCCTCCGGATGCAGGAAACGGTAGGTATCGGTAAATCCGGCGGAAAGGAGGGCTGTCATCTTCTCCCGTTCCTCATCGGTAAAGCCGGCATTCATCCGGTTTGCCCTGGGATTTTTGATATCGATCTCGTTATGGGCCACATTCAGATCCCCGCACAGGATCACGGGCTTTGACTGTTCCAGCTGCTTCAGGTATCCGCGGAAGGCATCCTCCCACGCCATGCGCCACGGCAGACGCTTCAATCCGTCCTGGCTGTTGGGCGTATAGCAGCAGACAAGGAAAAAGTCATCGAATTCAAGGGTGATGAGGCGCCCCTCATGGTCAAACTCATCGATCCCCATTCCGTACCGGACAGAAAGAGCCGGGCGCTTTGAAAAGACGGCTGTGCCGGAATACCCCTTTTTGTCAGCATAGTTCCAGTACTGGCTGCAGCCGGGCAGATCCAGCGCGATCTGTCCCTCCTGCAGTTTTGTCTCCTGCAGGCAGAAGATATCGGCATCCAGCATGCTGAAGATATCAGAAAAGCCCTTTCCCATCACGGCACGCAGTCCGTTCACATTCCATGAGATCAGTTTCATATGTTCTTCCCTTATCCCGGCGCAGGTCTTGCTCCCGGCCGTCCGTTCATTCATAAAAAGGCTCTTTGGGCAGGCAGTATCCCGTTTCCGGGAACATCGTCACGCAAAGAGCCCTGTGACAGCGACGCCGCCGTCCGTATTCATTTCTTATTCCTCATCCGTATCGAGGATGGTGAAGCGCGGCCCCTCATAGCCCAGCTTGCTGACAGATTCGATCCACATGGTGGCGGGACGCACCCAGATCTCTCCCGGGCCGTACATGGCCTGATAGATCACCATGGGGTCCATCGTTTCGCTGTGCAGCGCCAGCCCCTTTACCAGATATTCATTGCCCTTATAGTGCTTGTAGTGGCCCAGAGGGATGCGCTTGCGCATGCTTTCCAGACGGATGAAGGGAAACGCGCTGCCCCAGCCGGGGATCTTTTCCATATCGTGCGAATAAGTTTCGTCCGTGCGGATATCCTCGGGCTGCACCCAGCGGCATTCCAGCACCTTGTCGCTGTTGAACCGGATCTCCTTTTCATCCGCGTCCTGATACAATAGCACGATATCCCTCAGCATGCCCTGTTCCACCTTGTGGATCAGGACTCTGGAATGACTTAAATCGGGCACCAGGCCCAGCTGTTCCTCAGCCTCGCGCACGCAGGCATCCTCGCCGGATTCGCCCTTTTTCGCGTTTCCGCCGGGCAGACACCAGGTTCCTGTCTTCTGACCTTTCCGGGCGGGACGCTTCTGCAGCAGTACCTCGCCGCGGTTGTTGACAAAAACCATTTCCACTCTCAGGCGGTCGCACTCGCCCTGGGAAGAAGCTTCAAAGAAGCTCGGCCCGTTCTCTGTCATACTGCATTCCTCCCTTCACGCGTCATTGTTTTCAGAACCTGGAAACCACTTCGGACAGGGTCTTCCTTACCATTCCCTTTCCGCTCATCATCCTGTTGAAATAATCCACCACCTTGGGCGCCACATGGATCGCCACCAGATCGGTGCCGAAGATATCCGCCCGGCACAGGAAATCCTTCAGGCTCTCCTCATCCGTGCTGTAGCCGAATCTCAGGCTGCCGAAGCGGGCGGCCAGCTCCTCGCTCATGGGATCGGGGCTCTTTTCAAAGGCACGGCCCTCGTCATCGATGCCGGTCAGGTAGCGCAGCCAGGCGGCCAGCACGAAGGGGATGATCTCCAGATCCCGTATCTCAAGGGTGTCGCTGGCGGCATAGGCCTTCAGCGTCTCACCGAAGCGGATCGGCAGTTTCTGGCTGGTGTCGCAGGCGATGCGCTGGGGCGTATCCGGCATGAAGGGATTGGGCAGCCGCTTCTCCAGCACCTGTGTGGCAAACTCCGCGGGAGAAAGGATGCCGGGATCGTGCACGACAGGCATAGCCTCCCTGAAAGCCAGCGCGTGCACCAGTTTGCTGATATCCTCATCGCCCATTTCTTTACAGATGGAGGTATAGCCCAGCATGCAGCCCAGGATCGCCATGGAAGTATGGAGCGGGTTCAGACAGGTGCATACCTTCATTTTTTCCGCTTTGTCGACCGTTTCGGGATCGGTAATATAGATGCCGGCCTTCTCCAGCGGCGGGCAGCCGTTGGGGAACAGATCCTCGATGACGAGATACTCGGTCTCTTCCGCGTTCACGAAAGCACCCGTATAAGTCCCCTTCGTCGTCACAACGATACCGGCGCAGTCCAGACCGCTCATGGTCAGCATATCCGCCACCTTCTGATCGGGGCGGGGGGTGATCTTGTCGATCATGCTGATGGGGAATCCCACCTTCTGCTCGATATAGGTGATGAAATCCTTGGAAACAAATCCGCCCTCGCGCCAGCCCTCCGCGATATACATCACAGCGCTGCGGAGCTTGTCGCCGTTATGGCTGCAGTTATCCATGCTCACCAGCGCGATGGCCTTCTTGCCCGCCTTGAAACGGGCATAAAGACCGGCGCACAGCTTGCCCATGGTGGTCTCGGCCTTATCGGGTGAGGCCACGATATCCTTTTCCACCCAGGGAAGCGCGGCGCCGCGGCTGTCCTTCACAGCGTAGCCCTTCTCGGTGATGGTCAGAGAGATCATCTGCAGTGACGGGGAGGCGATGACCTGCATCAGTCTGGCGTCATCAGCAGGGCGGGCGCCGTCACAGCGCAGGGCTTCCGTCACACTGGCGACCACTGTTTTATCGACAGTTCCGTCGCTCTTAAGGGTGCACAGCACGCTCAGATCATCATAGGGACGGTAGGCGCGGTCGATGATATCGCCGTCAAAGCACTCCGCCACGATCAGGCCGCTGTTCCACTCGCCGGCATCGATCAGTTTCTGCAGCACAGCTGCAGGAAAGGCGCGGAAGATGTTGCCGGCGCCCAGATGCAGCCAGGTGGGCTTCGCGAAAGTCTTTTTTCTCAGACCCGCCACATCATACGCGGGCATAATAAAGCCGTTTTTCAGCCATTGCTCTGTATTTTTGATCTCGTTCAGGTTAAGCAGCATCCGCGTCGCCTCCGGATTCTTTCAGTTTGTGCATATATTATAGCGCCATTCGCAATATTTGGCAAGGTCTGATTTGCCGCTGACCGTTTTACGCCGTGTGTCTTTTCCGCATTTTTCTCGTATGATCCTGCTCAAACCCGTGCACCCAGTCAGAAAACAGATAGTACAGCAGATAGATGACGGAGGAGATGCACCAGGTGATGGGATACGCCCAGTAGATATAGCGGATCTCATTCACGAATTTCATAACGATGATGATGTAAATGACGCGGATGACGCACCACACGCACAGCATGACCGCCATGGGGACGACTGCTTTGCCCGCCCCGCGGCACACCGCCGCCACCGCATGCGAGAAAGCCAGCAGGCAGTAGAAAAGGGTGACGGTATGAGCCTGTGTCGTGCCGTAGGCAATGACTTCCGGCGTCTGATCAAACAGGGCCACCAGCCGGTCCGCCAGCAGATAATGCCCGATCCCGATCAGTTCGGCGGAGATCATCGCCGCGAGAATGCCGAAACGGGCGCCCTTCTTCGCCCTCTCATACAGCCCGGCGCCAAGGTTCTGGCTCACATAGGTGGTGAGGGCCATATTGAAGCTGGTGATGGGCAGGAAAGCGAAGCCCTCGATCTTGGCATGCGTTCCGAAGCCTGCGGTGGCGAATTCACCGAAGGTGTTGATCTGGCTCTGCACCACCACATTCGCCAGGGCGATCACGGAGTTCTGCACGCCGCTGGGAACGCCGAGGCGTATGATCTCACGGAGCATAAGTCTGTCAAAGCGCAGTTTTTTCACCGATACCCGGTAGGTGTAGGAGGGCGACATCATGCGGACGAGGCACAGCACGCAGCTGGCCAGCTGGGAGATCACGGTGGCCACCGCGGCGCTCCACACGCCCCAGCCGAAAGCGCCGATGAACAGCAGGTCAAGAGCAATATTCAGCAGCGAGGAAAAGATCAGGTAGTAAAGAGGGCGCTTTGAATCGCCCAGCGCGTTCATGGTGGCCTTGAACGTGTTGTACATCACCATGGCGACAGCGCCGGAGAAATACCAGCGGAAGTATTCCACCGCCTCATCCATGTATGCCTCATCGGTATTCATCCAGCGCAGCAGGGTGGGCGTGAAGATCACGCCCGCGACGGTCAGGAACAGTCCGCTGACCAGACCCACCACCAGATTGGCGTGGATCGCGCGGCTCACATTATCCGTCTCGCCCGCGCCGAAATACCGCCCGATGACCACACCGGCGCCCATGGTGAGCCCGGTGAAAAAGCCGATGAACAGGAAAATGAGCGTACCGGAGGAAGACACCGCCGCCAGCGCGGAAGTGCCCAGAAAATTGCCGACGATCAGAGAGTCAGCCGTATTGTAAAGCTGCTGAAATACCTGACTGAGAAAAACGGGAAGCGCGAAAGCCAGGATCAGGGAAACGGGGTTCCCCTTCGTCATGTCTTTCGTATCCCGGCTCCTGCCCAAGACTGCGCTTTTCACTTTCTTATCCTTCTTTTACGATCATTGCCGTCTGCACGGTCTCCTGTATCATCAGGCGGTCCGCTAAGGAAAAAGGACTTACCGAGGCAAGTCCTTTGGTGCCGCTGACCGGGGTCGAACCGGTACGGTTTTTAGGCCGAGGGATTTTAAGTCCCTTGTGTCTGCCAATTCCACCACAGCGGCGCGTCCCGCATATTATAGCAGGAAGGCTGTTTTTTTTCAATAGTTTAAAGGAAATTCATCCCAGCACCCGCCCGGTCCGTCACGCCAAGATTTACAATTGCCCGTATTGATAAACCGGCGGCGGTAAGATACAATAAAGACACGGAAAACGGCGACCGGATGCCGCTTGTCCCGCATGAAAACAGCATGATACGGAGGTAAACATATGACGATGTACAGAAAGATCATTTCTCTTCTGATCGCGGCAGTCCTGATCCTCGCCCTGCCCTGCGCCGTCGCGGAGGACGGAGTGACTGATATTTACGGCGAGGGGCATGTGCTGCTGGGCAGCATGAGCGCAAGCGAAGGCATGCTGGCCTTTACCCTTTCCCAGAGCGCCGATAACGGCTGGGAATGGCGGATCCCCAGGGAAAACGGCTGCCTGACGGCGGTTATGGATCAGTTCATGGCTCCCGGCGAAAACGAGGCCCTGCTGGGGATCCCCGGTCAGCACAGGATCGTTTGCGTGCCTTCGGCTCCCGGAAACGGGATCTTCACCATCTGGTTCTCAAAGATGTGGATCCACGGCTACCCGGCCCAGTACACCATCTCGGTGCCCTATGTGGTCGACGGCAGCATGCATCTTACCGCCGGCGTTCCTGAAGTGACCACCGGCACACCCATCGCCGACAGCGTTGAGGAACAGATGTCCAGCGATCCCCAGTTCGGCAGCATCACCTTCAAAAACGACGCGGTGGAGCTTTACACAGGCAAGACCCTCACCCTCTCCCCCAAAGCCAGCGAATACAACATCAGCAAAAAGGGGTACACCTTCACAAGCAATGACGAGAGCGTTGCCACCGTCAACAGCGAAGGCCGCATCAAGGGCGTTTCACAGGGCACCTGCATCGTGCAGGTGACGAGCAAAAGCGATGAGCGCGTATGGGCCCGCGTCACCGTAAAGGTCCTCCAGCAGGTGACCAAAGTGACCGTGACCGCCCCCGCCGACAATCTGGGTGCCGGCAGCACCTTGCAGCTGACCGCAGCTGTGGAGCCGGATAACGCGGACAACAAGGCCGTCACATGGTCCTCCTCTGATAAAACGATAGCCACCGTGGATGAAAACGGACTGGTGACCGGCGTCAAGAAGGGAAGCGTGACCATCACCGCAAAATCGGCGGACAACAAGGAGATCACGGGCAGGATCAAGCTGAATGTTACCCAGGGAGTGACCGGCGTCACGCTGGAGAATGAATACCTGCGCGTGGGCGTTGGCTATTACAACACCGTGACCGCGAAGGTGCTCCCCACCAACGCCAGCAACAAGAATATGACCTGGTACAGCACCAATGATTATATCGCCACCGTCAAGGGAAACAAAAATGAAGTGCGGGTGACGGGCAAGAACTGGGGCGAATGCGATGTGGTGGGCATCACGGAAGAAGGCGGATACACCGTTACGCTGCATGTGCTGGTGGGCAGCATGGGCAAGGCCGTGAGGATCACGGGAACCGGCCGGACCGTTTACGGCGGGCCTCAGTTCACATTGCAGAACGACAGCAACCTCACCATGTCCAAGGTCCACATCGCCGTGAAGGCGTTCGACTACTACGGACAGCCGGTGGTGATCTCCACCTACGGTGACGGATACATCCTGAACGGCGACTATAACTATTATATTGATCCCGCCTCCGGCGGAAGCAGCGAGTACATCCAGTATATCGGCAAGCTGAACTACGGCTGGGACGGCATCGCGTACCTGCAGGTGGCTGTCACCGGCTGGGAAAGCGCCGATCAGTACACCACCACCAAGGGCGGTGTGAGCAACAAATACACCCTGGGCGAGAGCAGTTATATCTGGGAAAACTGCGGAACGCCTGTGGTATACGCCGAATAAACATATTTCTCCGTCTTAAAAAGCCGTCCCGAACTGGGGTCTTCCATAAAACAGTATTAGCCAGAGATTCAGAAAAGGCATCTGCGTGCCGGATTGGTCAATACTTAATTATGGAGGAAAACACAATGAAATCTCTGCTTGAAGAACTCGGTGGCAC
>PITV01000088.1 GCA_017577285.1 Clostridiales bacterium | reverse complement strand
CTCCACACCTGCATACGCACACCGGACGGCCCTGAAACATGGGAGGGCAAATGGACCTGGACGAAGGATAAACTGACCTTTGAGGGAAACGGCATCTGCTGCATCGGTGGAAAGATCGTTTTCTCAAAGAAATGATATATGACCGGCAGAGGAGAGATATGACAGAACAGGAAATGACGATCCGCACGGAGCGGCTGACACTGAGACCCGTCCGGCCGACGGATGCCCCCGCCATGGAACGGGTATGGAGCGATTTCAACGCCTCTCCCTATGCCTGTTACGATACGCCTCACAGCGCGGAGCCGGAGGATGTGCTCAGGCAAGTGACGCGCTGGGCGCAGTTTACAGCGGCGGGAGAGGATCACCTCTTTTTCGCGGTGTGTCCCCGGGATGAACTCATCGGCTTCTTCGCTTTCAACAGGCGGTGCAGAGGCTACGAGATCAGTTATGCCTTCCGCGCCGGTTTTCAGGGCATGGGCTATGCCCGGGAGGCGCTGACCGCGCTGACCGCGTTTTTCAGACGGCGCGGGTGCCCGGTGCTTTACGCGGGAACGGGATTGAAAAACGCCCCCTCCGTGCGACTGCTGGAGGCGGCGGGGTTTATCCTGACAGAAACGGAAAGGGTCATCTTTTATAAGGATGAAAACGGCAGTGACATCGTTTTTGACGGCGGTGTATTTGAACTGGAACTGTGACCGGACCGGGGAATAAAGACCGGATCCGGTGAAGATCAATGATGCTGGAGGAAATAGTATGTTTGACTTTGTTCTCAGGGGACGTACAGGGCATAAAGTATTCGCGGTGTTGGAAAAATACCGCTTTGCTCACCGGGGCTTTCATGACAAGCCTGCGGTACCCGAAAATTCCATCCCGGCTTTCTGCAGGGCGCTGGAGCGGGGCTGGGGCGCTGAACTGGACGTGCATCTGCTGAAGGACGGCAGCCTGTATGTGTTCCACGACAGCAAGCTGCAGCGCTGCACCGGCGCGGAGGGCGTTATCGAGGATCTGGACTGCAAATCTGTGCGGGAACTGCGGCTGGAGGGGACGGATGAAAAGATCCCGTCCTTTGATGAGGTGCTGAATCTGTTTGAGGGCAAGGCGCCGCTGATCATCGAGCTGAAGGCGTATAACAGGAACCATGAGGCGCTGACAAAGGCTGTGTGCGAGCGTCTTGACCGCTACAAGGGCGATTTCTGCATCGAAAGCTTTGATCCACGGGTGCTTGAGGTGCTGAGGAAGATCCGCCCTGATATCTGCCGTGGCCAGCTGGCGCAGGATTTTCAGAAGAACGGGGACGGGGTGCAGCCCCTGCTCCGCAGGCCGCTGGCGCATCTGTGGTGGAATGTGTGGACGCGGCCCGATTTCATCGCGTACCGGTTTGAGGACAGGGACTGCCGTGATCTTCGCCGCTGTGTGGACAAACTGGGCATTAAGGAGGTCAGCTGGACCATCCGCAGCAGAGAAACGCTGCTGGAGGCGGAAAAGAACGGCTGCATCCCCATCTTTGAGACCTTTGATCCCGACAAGTGATACCGTACTTGATGTGGAACGCCGTGCCGCGCAGACCGATGGGCAGACAGGGAGAATGAAGTGAAAGACCGGGACAGCGAAAAATTCATACACGCGCTGGAAAACGATGATACGGAAACGCTGCTGTCCTGCAGGAAGAGCGATCTGCACTGCCACGCGGGAAAGTCCTGCAGGCGGGAGTGGCTGTGTGAACGGCTGAACGCGTCCATTCCTGCGCCGCCGGAAAGATTTGACGGGCTCACGGGCATGCAGACCTGGTTTGAGCAGAACATCAAGCCGGAATGCGCGGGCTTTACGGGAAATATCCTCCGGTGGGAGGGCGCCTTTATGGAAGCCGGCCGGAACGATCTGGCAAGGCTGGTGCTGATTTTCGGCACTTCCGATGTGGACGGAGCGGGCGGTATCGGGCCTTTTGCCGGCCTGATCCGGGACATGAACCGGAAATACTGCCCCCAGACCCTTCTGGAGCCGGAACTGACCTTCGTTTCCTCCTGCAGCGCCAAAGAGGAGGCCGCGAGGATGGATGAATATGTCTCGTCCGGCGTTTTCAGGTCCATCGATGTATGCGGCGGGGAGAATGTGCAGCCGGTGGAAGCGTATCTTCCGCTGTACAGGAAAGCGGAACAGTACGGGCTGCTGAAGCGGATGCACGCCGGGGAGACAGGGAGCGCGGAGGATGTTGAACGGGCCGCCGATGTGCTGGGTCTGGATGAAATCCATCACGGGATCAGGGCCGCCGCGTCTTCGCGGGTGATGAGGATGCTGGCGGACAGAGGGATCCGGCTGAATGTCTGTCCCACCAGCAATGTGATGCTCGGCTTTGTTAAAGATCTCGCGTCACATCCGGTCAGGATACTGATCGATAACGGAGTGCCCGTCACCGTCAATACGGATGATCTGCTGATATTCGGCAGTACTGTGGAAAACGAATACAGGAAACTGTACAGGGCCGGTACGCTTACCGCTGAGCAGCTGGATGAGGTCAGGCTCTGCGGGCTCGGCCCCTGTCTCCGCGCGTGACTGTCATTCCGGCGGATGCGCATTTTCTGAAAATCAATTTCTGTTGGATATGAATACATAAGATCCGCGGGACCGGCCCTGCCGGTCTTTTTTGTATCCGCACACACCTGAAAACTCAACCGGGTGTGGGCACAGGCACCTCCCTTTGCCACGGAACGGGATAAACGGTGTGGTCATCTTTCGGATGCACGCCGGAAAGATCGGGATGCGTCAGCAGCGTGCCGCGGATCACGGCATCAGCGCCGTATCTCCCGCGCAGCTCATCCACTGTCCGGTCCAGATGGCCGTGCTTTTCATAATCCCCGTATCCGTCCCACACATCCGTCTGCAGGGGCGTGGATGCGGAGCAGAGGGAGGAGCAGCAAACCCCCAGCCCCCGGGCCGGCAGGTGAGAGGCGAAGCGCGTCCTGAACAGTTCCCGGGCTGAGCGGATCAGATCATCCGTCAGGAAGGTGGGCCGCGTCAGGGGCGTCTGCGCCCCCTGCCAGTGCAGATCTGTATCTCTGCAGCTGACGGTCAGCACCCGGCCCATCAGGCCGTGTTCCCGCAGCCTGGCGCCCACGCTTTCGCACAGTACGGTCAAAACGCACAGGGCGTCCTCCGCCGTCAGGATGTCCCGGGGCGGAGTGATGCTGTTTCCGATGCTCTTAGCGTCATTCTCCCAGGTGGCTTCCCGCACCGGCGTGCGGTCCAGCCCCAGGGCGAAACGCTTCAGCATCATGCCGTTGACGCCCAGATGCCCGTCGATCACCTCGTCCGGAGCCTGGGCCAGATGCCCGATGGTGAGGATATTCAGCTTCCGCAGGGCGCGGAAGGTGGCGGGCCCCACATACAGCAGATCGCTTACCGGCAGGGGCCATATCACCCTTTCCACCTGCTCCGGCAGGATCACGGTGGTGCCATCCGGCTTTTTCAGATCGCTCCCCAGTTTGGCGAATACCTTGTTGTCAGCCACGCCGATGCTCACTGTCAGCCCCAGTTCATCCTTCACCCTCTGCCGCAGCGCTTCCGCCAGTTCCCCGCCCTTTTCGATAGTCATGCCGGGGGCGGAGACATCCAGCCAGCTTTCATCCAGGCCGAAGGGCTCCACATGGTCGGTGTATTCCCGCCACAGATTTCCCATCAGCTCTGAAAAGTACTTGTACAGCGAATAATCGGGGGCGCGCACGATGAGGGAGGGGCACGCCTGCTTTGCCTGCCAGATGGCCATGCCGGTCTTTACTCCCTGGCGCTTCGCGGGATAGGTGGCCGTCAGCACGATGCCGTGACGCGCCTCCGGATCCCCGCATACCGCCAGCGGTCTTCCCCGGTATTCCGGATGATAAAGACACTCCACCGACGCGTAAAAGCAGTTGGCGTCGGCGTGCAGGATCACTCTTTTTCCCCTTTGCATACCGGAAGATCCGCCCTTTCATGTTATACAAACAATTGTTCGTAAATCATTATAGCACGGAAGAATCTGTTGTCAAGAGCCTTTTTTGGCGATATAATGAACGGGAAACAAACCACGGGCGATGTCCGGACAGGAGGAGGGATCCGCGCATGGATTCGATGCTGCAGTATGTGATCTGGCGGGGGGATCTGTCTTTTTTTTCCGCGCCCGTGTGTCCGGTGGACGCCCTGATCTTCTCAGAGCTGGTGCACGCGCCCTTTGAAAACGCCAGGGAGGCCTCCGGCAGCCTGAAGTATCTCAGGAGCCTGATCTTCCCCGTGACGAATACCGAGGAGAAGGGCACCATGAAGGCGTACCGCAGGGAACTGTGGGAGCTTATGGATACCTATCCGCGCTTCGCGAGAGCTGCTCTGCTGCTGTTTTCCGAGACCTTCGATGAGACGAGTGAAATGCAGTTTGCCGCCGCCCTGTTCCGGGCGGGGGATACGGGCATCGTTGCCTTCCGGGGCACGGACGGCTCTCTGGTGGGCTGGAAGGAAGACCTGAACATGAGTTACTGCGAGGTGCCTTCCCAGACCGAGGCGAAATGCTTTCTGGAGGCCGCGGCGAAGACCGCGGCGGAGCAGGGGATCGACCGGCTGATCCTGTGCGGGCACAGCAAGGGCGGAAATCTGGCCATGTTCTCCGCCGCCGGCGTCAGCGGGGAGATCCGGAACAGGATCGACAGCATTTACTGCTTTGACGCACCCGGCCTTTCCGATGAGGTGCTGGCAAGCGAAGGATGGGCCGCGGTGAAGGACAGGGTGATCTCCTATGTGCCGGAATCCTCCATTATCGGCCTGCTGCTGGGAAGCTACGGCAGAAGCCGCATCGTGGATTCCGATTCCGTGTCCATCTGGCAGCATAATCCCTTCAAATGGCATGTGCTGGGATGCGATCTGGTGGAAGTGAAGCAGAGGACCCTTTCCAGCCGGGTGATCGACCGGACGATCGATGATTTTCTGGATAAGTATCCCCCGGAGAAGCGCCGCGTGCTGGTGAATGCCCTGTATGACGCGCTGCGCGCCACGGGGGCGGATTCTGTGAAAGGGCTGGGGGCGGCAACGCTGCTGCACATGAAGGATGTGCGCCAGGTGCTGTCGAAATCCCTGCCTGACGGAGAGGGAACGGAGATATTCAAGCTGCTGGTCTCCTCCCTGATCGGATGACCGGGGGAGAGACAGATGATACGGACTGTACTTTTTGATCTGGACGGTACCCTTATCGATACCGAGAAGTATTTCCGCAGAGCATGGCCGCAGGCGCTGGCCGCCTTCGGCTGCACCATGACGGATGAGCAGGCCCTTTCGCTGCGCTCTCTGGGACGGCCCTTCGCGCCGGAGAGATTCCGGGAAATGTTCGGTGAGGGGATCGATTATGCCGCTGTGCGCGAGAAGCGCAGACAGATCATGGAACAGATCATCGCCCGGGAGGGGATACAGCTGAAGCCGGGCGCTGTCGAGCTGGTGGAGTATCTGCGGAGCGCGGGGTACACGGTGGCGATCTCCACCGCGACGGATGAGGAGCGCACCGCGCGGTATCTGGCGCAGACGGAGCTTCCGCTGGAGAGGTTTGACCGCTTTATTTCCGCCACCATGGTGAAGCAGGGAAAGCCCGCGCCGGATATATATCTGTATGCCTGTGAACAGCTGGGCGTGAGGCCGCGGGACTGCTATGCCGTCGAGGATGCCCCCAACGGCATCCTCAGCGCGAGCCGCGCGGGATGCAGGGTGCTGGCGGTGCCCGATCAGACGCGGCCGGAGCCGGAACTGATCCCGCTGCTGACCGGCACATTTGATTCCCTGCTGCAGATCATTGATTTTTTGAAAAAACAGGAACAACGCGATGAAAACGGAGGAAATATATGAACGATCTGATGCGCAGAGTGTGGTCTGTTACCGGCGGAAGGGCCGGGTTCAGCGATCCTGAAAAGGGCAGCTGTGAGAAACTGTCCGCTTCCGGCGGTGTGAAGATCGAAATGTATCCCCTGGAAGGCGTGAAGGGGGATATGAGCTGCACCTATGTATCGGTGCGTGCCCCCCTCGGGATCATCACGGCGCAGCTGCTGGTATTCACTCCTGTGACGAAGGACGCCCCGGCGGCTATGATCGCCTGCCTGCATTCCCCGGGAAAGGACAGCCTGCATCTGGAACTGCCGGATACCGCGCTGTCTCCCTGTGACACGACCGGTATCCTCCGCACCGTCCGGGAAAACCCGGTGCCCGGAGAGGCGCAGTCCTCTCTGGACTGGTACAGCGATATCCTGCTTCAGGGAAGCCTTTGCAGGCACATTGGTTTCTCTGACGCGAGGGCAGTGAATCTGGCGGAAAAGTGGGCCTGCGCGTACATGGAACTGGTGAGGATCGCGCCCGCCTGCGATGCCGGACAGAAGAAAGCGAAAACGAACGCTGTCGTTGACGGCAAACTGCTGCGGGACTGCGATGATGTGATGAAGATGTACGACCTGCTGGGACGCGAAAAAGCGAGAAAACTGATCAAAAGCGCTTTTCATGCCTTCTGACGGCGTTATACACAGACCGGGAACACGGAGGAAACAGAATGAAGATCAGTAAAAAGGACGCCCTGATGTGGTTCCGTTTTTTCGCTGAACTGGATGAGGAAGAGGAACTGATGGCCCGGCAGCAGGAGATCGCCTATGCCGTTTTGAGGCAGATCGAACTGCGGGTGGAGGATACCAACCGCCGGCTGATGAGTGAGATCAGGGGGCTGAAGACCCTGCAGGGACGCACATATTATGTGGGTGAGGATGACCTGTTCCCCGGCGGATGTAAAAGCTGTCTGCTGGGCACGGGGCTTTCCGCCGTGCGCCGCTCCAACCGCTGCAACGCCGCCTGCAGGTTCTGCTATGATTACGGCATGCTGGACTGCATCCCTCCCATCGGCGAGGACCTGTGGGAGATCGGCGGCATGAAATACGCGCTGGAGGATATGCCGCTGCTGCTCAGCACATCCAACCGTCCCTCCGGCATCTCCTATGTGTATCTGGAGCCTTTTACGGAGATCGAAAAGTATTATGATATGGTGAAGGTGTTCAGTGACGCGGGGATCTATCAGCACCTGTATACCAACGGCATTTCCGCCACGGAGGAAAGTCTGCGGAAGCTCGGCGAGGCCGGGCTGAATGAACTGCGCTTCAATCTGGGCGCGTCCAACTGCTCCGACCGGGTGATCGAAAACATGCGCACCGCCGCGAAGTATATCCCGGCAGTAGGTGTGGAAACGCCTATGACGAGGGAGTTCATGGCGGCTTTCGCGAAGAAAAAGGAGCAGATCCTTTCCAGCGGCATCCGGTTCATGAACTGTGCCGAGCTGCACCTGAACGAGAACAATATCGACAATTACGCGGGAGAGGATCTGTACATGTACCGGCTGGGGTATATCTCTCCCGTGTGGAGCCGCGGCTTTGCCCTGCAGCTGATGAAACAGGCGGATGAGGAGAAATGGCCCATTGTGGTGCATGACTGTTCCAACCACACCAAGTTTGCCCGGGATATCAATCTGCGGGCAAAGGAGGGCGGCTGGTTCGGCGCCGGCAGCTACAGCTGCGAGTTTTCCCGCATCCCCTACGCGGCGTTCCTGCCGGTGCTGGAGGATGAGGACTTCACCTTCCTGGAGGAAGAGGAACTGCCCGAGGGCTTCCGCACCGGGGATATCGTGCTGTAAGCTTCATCCGCCGTTCCGCCCGCGGGGAGCCGGCTGCGCGGAGGCTTCCTTTCCTGCCCCTGCCGGCGGGAATGTAAGAATAAAAACAGAAAACATCAGCATACGGAAAGAAGCCCGGAGCATTCTCCGGGCTTCTTTCATATCATGAACGGATCAATCTTTCTTTTTTCTCCATCTTTTCGGAATGAGTTTTCTCAGCCTGGATTCCTTTTTCTGTGAACGGGTCAGGGCGCCGCTCAGCTGCCATCCGCCGGACTGGGGATCCACCGGGGCGGTGTTGCTGCGGTGCTTGACCGCGCTCAGCACGAGACCGATTCCCATCATGTTGGTGAGGTAGTTGGAACCGCCGTAGCTCATAAAGGGAAGGGGAATGCCTGTAATGGGCATCAGGCCGATGCACATGGCGATATTCTCAAACACGTGGAAAAGCAGCATGCCCAGAACGCCGTAGATCAGCAGCCTTCCGTAAGCATCGTATGTATAGCGCCCCAGCACGGCGATGCGGATGAGCAGGATGAGGTAGGCCAGGATCAGTGCGGAGCTGCCGATGAAACCGAAACTTTCACCCACAACGGAGAAGATGAAGTCGGTACTGCTCTCGGGCACGTATCCCAGCGTGCTCATGGCATCGGAACGGTAGACGCCGATGCCGTTGATCTGGCCGGAGCCGATGGCGTTCTGTGCCTGCAGCAGCTGGTAGCCGCCGCTTTCAGAATACTTGGAGGGATCGGTGAAGGCCAGCAGACGCAGGATGCGGTAATCATCCGTGCCGCTGAGGATGCCGTATGTGATAAGGATTGCGATACCGATCGCCGCTATCGCGACCATGGTAAGCCACAGGCGCATGTCGACCTTGGCAAAGAAGGTCATGGTGAGGAAAACGGCGGCGATAACGATAACGGAGCCCGTCTCGCCCTGCAGCAGAACGATCAGGGCCGGGAGCCCCACGGTAGCCAGGGTAATGAAGAAACTTTTGGCGGTACCCATGGGTTTATCTGTTTTTGTCAGCTGCTTTGCCAGGATCAGTATGGTGGAGATCTTGGCGAATTCGCAGGGCTGGATGGAACGGCCGAAACCCGTGCTGAGCCAGCTGTTGATGCCGTTGACAGCCTTTGAAAGAAACAGCGTTACAGAAAGCAGAATGAAAATGAGAAAGAAAATTAACCTTGAAAGAGCTCGCATCCTTTCGGGCGGGATAGCGTAGATAAAGCCCAGCACGAAGGGGGATATGAACACCCATATGCACTGCATCTGGCCGCTGCGGCTGTCAAGTATGCGCCCCAGCGCGGAAAGGTTCTGCCCGGTTTCCGGATTGTACATGGCGACGGAGATGCAGAATATGCCGAACAGGGAAATGGCATACACCAGCAGTACGATCGGCCAGTCAAAATGCGCGCGTCCCCGGCGGCTGGAGGTGGAATACATCATAGTTTTTTCCTCCGGCGTCCGGCGAATGAAAGCTTGTATTTCGGAAGGGGAACGTTGTCTCCGAGCAGTCTTCTGGCGATGTTGTCCGTTTCCGTTTCCACTTTTTTATCACCGCAGTTCGCCGCGGTCAGATCCATAGCGCCGCTGCGGTGCACAGCCATGCTGAAGGGAAGGACCCCGAGGAGCGGCATATCCAGCCGCTGGGCGATCTCTTCGGGCAGATCTGTCAGACCGCCCTTTATCAGCACGGGATCCGCCTTGTTGAGGATCAGGGACGGATGCACCTGCATTTCCTCGCGGATCACC